>NZ_JAJTDH010000024.1:0-46072 GCF_021300285.1 Microcystis sp. 49638_E5
TTTTTCCCTGAAAATTAGGTAGTTGACCACCTGAAAATCGGTAAAACCCTACACCCCACACCCCACACCCCACACCCTACCCCCAGGAAAAACTTTTTCAGCAGACCCTACTTAACAATAACGGGTACGGTAGGGATCGAACCTACAACCGTCCGCTTAGAAGGCGGATGCTCTATCCATTGAGCTACGTACCCAGGAAAGCACAATTATAGATTATACTTCCAAAAGTGACAAGTGGTAGGACTGATTTTCAATGATGATGGTGATGTCCGTGGTGATGATGGTGGTCGGAATGAATGTGAGGAATTGTTACAGAACTATTGACAGATAAAGCCTCTTGTGATAGTAAAGCTTCGATATGTTCCTCGGCCCAATCGGCGGCCATCCGGCAAAATTCGGGGTTATCGTTGACACAAGCCATCTGCACATAATTAACTTGGTCGTGTTTGCGGCGTAAAGCTTCGATAATATGCTCCACATCCAGTAAAGTTTCGTGATTTTCCGTAGCAAAGCCAATCGGCATGAAAATTAAGGCTTTGGCCCCCAATTCGATTAAATTCTTCGCCGCTAACTCTGCATTCGGTTGCGTCCATTTAATTAAAGGGGTTTGGTGATTTAACCAACCCACAGAAATCAAGGGATAACGATAGATTAATTTTTCCCGGACCAACTCGTATAAAGCTTGACTTTCATCGATTCCCGAGGTAAATCCCTTAGCTTCGTGGGGACAACCGTGATTCATTAAAATAATGCCAATTTGCGAGGGAAGACAGCTACTAGCTACCTCGGCCGCGATTTTTTCCTCCACTAACCGCGCCATTAGCTCTATATAAGCGGGTTGGTTATAAAACGAGGGAATATAGCGCAATCCTTTGACCCAATGTTCCCCCGTTTGTCCTTGAGCTAAAGCTTTGTTAACTTGTTCGATGGCAATGCCACTGGTAAAGATAGAATCAACAACGAGGAGAGGATAGATCAAAATTTTCTCAAATCCCCGCTCGCGGATTTCCGTTAACACCTGTGCCGGTAAAAAAGGCGCACAGAAGTTAAACGCTTTGAATACCTCCACCCGATTACCCCATTTTGCCTGTAAATTGCGCTCGATTTCCTGTCTTTGATGCTCGAAAATGTGGTTATGGGGGGAAATAAAGTGATTATGCTGGTGCTGCCATTCGTGCAGGTCAAATATAGCCAATAATTTCGCTAGGGGAGGATAAACCCAAGTCGGTACGGGAGCGAACTTAGCCGTCAGCAGATTTAAGGCCTGTTCATTATAGTTGGCGAAGTCCTCGTAACTCTCCACTTCCCCGTATCCCATCAATAATACCGCCACTCGATCGCTGTGGTTGTGGGTAGCGGCTAACGGTTGTTGATCTGAAATGGCAACCACGTTTTTAACCCCGATTTTTTAAGTGAAAAACGCTATATCACTGGGATAGTAGCGTTTTTCCATCCTATCCCCTCGCACGCGATAGACCGCTAAAAATTTATAACCTCTACAGAATCATACAGATTGCTTATCATCCTGATTAATAAAACGATATGTAAAGAAACTTTAAATAATGTTAAGATCGTTGCAGTCCCACCTATGAGAGATATGACAGCAGGCGTGTTTGGTAGCTTACCTTTTTCCAATCAGAGCGGCGATCAACTCATCAGTAAAGTGGTGAGTGCTGCAATCGCTGCATTATTCAAACGCACAGGCAAGCTGACAGCGACTGTCCGCGCCGAACCCGTAGCCAAATTACTGCAAGGCAGTATCGACGGTTTTGACTTTATCGGTCAGTCAATGCTCATGTACAATGGCCTACGCATCGAAGCCATGGAATTGTATGTGCAGGCGGTGGCGATCGATTTTAGTGCCATTTTTACCGGACAGGTGAAACTCCGTCAACCGACGCGGGCCACTTTGCGGGTAGTTTTAACGGAAGAAGACTTAACCACCTCTTTTAATACACCTTTTATTGTCGAAAAACTGCAAAGATTAGAGTACGAAGGTAAATCAATTCACTGTCAGAATACGGAATTAATTCTCAATGACGATAAAACTTTAACTCTGAAAAGTCTAATTAAATTAGGAGAAGAAGAACCAATTCTTCTAGAAATGACCACTGCTGTGGTTGTGGAAGAACGGCGAAAAATTCAATTTGTTGATGTGGTTTATCAAGGCGACGAAAGATCGAAAGCTTTAGGAGAAGCTTTAATCAGCCACGTTAACAACCTTATGGATTTAGATAAATTTGCCCTCGATGGTACTCAATTAAGAGTCGATCGACTACGTTTAAAAGATAAACAGATTATCTTTTATGGTATCGCCGATATCGAGCGTTTTCCCCAAAGAAAATAGGCAGTATTTTTGCCTTTTAATCGTGCTTGTGGTGACAGGGAGGCACGGGATCGTAACCTCCGGGGTGAAAGGGATGACAACGGAGAATACGCTTAATTGCCAACCAAGAACCGCGCAGCACACCAAAGCGATCGATCGCTTCCATGGCATACTGGGAACAGGTGGGTTGAAAACGACAGGAAGGGGGAAATAGCGGCGAAATAAACCGTCGATATCCCTCAATTAAGCCAATAAAAATTCCTTTCAACAATGTCACCTCGATCACCTAAACTAAATAGATAGTCAATTTTCGCTTTTGCCACGTGGAACTATCCCACTCTCTCCTATTTTCGATCGGTTTAGTCGCCTGTTACCTAGCTGTTCTGATTCTGATCGCTGAAAAATTAAAAAGTCTTTTCAGCACCAATGGCGAAATTACCCGCAAGGTTGTCCACATTGGCACGGGAAACGTCATCCTTTTTGCCTGGTGGTTAAATATCCCCGCTTGGGTGGGAATAAGCGCGGCGATCCTAGCGGCAACTATCGCTATCCTATCCTATTTTTTCCCCATTTTACCCAGTCTTAATAGTGTCGGTCGCCGCAGTTGGGGAACTTTTTTTTATGCTGTTAGTATCGGTGTTCTCGTGGGTTATTTTTGGCCAATTTCTCACCCCGAATATGCGGCAATGGGTATTTTAATTATGGCTTTGGGAGACGGATTTGCGGCCCTAGTCGGACAAAATTTTGGTCAACATCCCTACAAAATTTTCGGCAGTGGCAAAAGTCTGGAGGGTTCCCTGACTATGTTAGTAATCAGCTTTTTAGTCAGCTTGATTATTTTATCTTTTATTAATGGCATAAATCCGCCAATTATTCTAGTATCTTTATTGACAGCGATCGGAGCTACTATTCTAGAAACTTTCTCGAAACTAGGTATAGATAATCTCACTGTACCGGTTGGTAGTGCCGCCATTGCCTATTTTCTTACCCAAATTTTCATCTCAAGCTAGGCTATCTCAGCTTATTCACAAGGGCCGAATCTAAAACCTCATTGGTTAAGCTAAGTAGGGAGGCACAATTATTTGTTAGGATGGGTTAGTGGTAGCGTAACATGAGCGGGTGTTGGGTTTCATGCTTCAACCCAACCTACGTTCTGATAACTGATAACTGATAACTGATATGACTTTTACGATCACTCAAAACCAAAATCAATATCTTACCTATTGTCTCAAGGATGAAGAAGCTGACGCTTATCTGGAAGTGGTTCCCGCTAGGGGAGGAATCATCACCCGTTGGCAAATTTGCGGAGAAGATATTTTATATCTGGACACAGAAAGATTCAAAGATCCTAACCTCAGTGTGCGCGGAGGAGTCCCGATTTTATTCCCTATCTGTGGCAACTTACCCGATAATAGCTATCAACACCAAGGCCGAAACTACACCCTCAAACAACACGGATTTGCTCGTGATTTACCCTGGCAAGTGAGCAAACAAAGCAGCGAAACCGCCGCTAGTTTAACCCTAGAATTAAACAGTAATCCGGCCACTCGTCAAGTCTATCCCTTTGATTTTCAATTAATCTTTACCTATCAACTGCAAGGAAACAGCCTCAAAATTCACCAAAAAGTGATTAATCTTTCTCCCGAAAGAATGCCCTTTTCTATCGGGTTCCATCCCTATTTTCAAGTCACCGATAAAACCCGATTATCCTTTGATATTCCCTCCTCTCAATACCTCGACCAACGCACGAAAACCCTCCATTCCTACTCCGGCAACTTTGACTTTAATCTCGAAGAAATTGATGCCGCTTTTCCGCAAATTACGCGCCATCAAAGTAGTTTTAGTGATTCCTATCATCAGCGTCAAATTGTCCTCGGTTACGACGATCTCTATACGACTCTAGTTTTTTGGACCCTGAAAGATAAAAATTATATCTGTCTCGAACCCTGGAGCGCCCCCCGCAACGCCCTCAACACAGGCGAACATTTGACCTACCTAGAACCCCAGAGTAGCCGCGAGGCGATCGTGGAAATGCGAGTCAATCAAATTTAAATTACCCCTTGACTTAGCCCCGATCAGATGTTATATTGATAAATCGTGTGCAGAACACGAAACGGGTCGCTAGCTCAGCGGTAGAGCACTCGGCTTTTAACCGATTGGTCTTGGGTTCGAATCCCAGGCGACCCATAAAAACTTACTAATACAGAAAGATTGACTTGTCTTCCCCTGTTTACGGATTAGCCTTACATACCAGCAGTCCCCAACTAGGACTAGCCATCTCTAATTTCAGCGATGATAGTCGTCAACAAACTTGGGACTTAGACAGGGATTTATCGAACCTATTCCACCCCTATCTAAAACAGTTCCTGGCTCCGCAAAAATGGGCTGATTTAGCCTTTCTAGCCACCGCTAAGGGGCCGGGGAGCTTTACCAGTACCCGCATCGGTATAGTCACCGGTAGAACCCTAGCACAACAATTACAGCTACCGATTTTTACCGTCTCCAGTTTAGCGGCCTTTGCTTGGTCACAACGGGATTTTTACCCCGTCGATACCCATCTAGCCTTAGAAATGCCCGCCACTAGGGGACAATTGTATGTGGGCATCTATCGGGGTAATCGGGTTTATTTAGCTGATAGCCTGATGACTTTGGAACAATGGCAGCAGACTTTAGAAAACTTAACTATTTCCTATCAAAGATTAGCTACACCCAGCTATTTAGGCATAAATGCCCCCGCTATCCTCGATTTAGCCTATTTGGACTGGCAAATGGGAAAACGCCCCCATTGGTCCGAGGCGCTACCATTTTACGCGATGTGATTAATGGATCTCTTGCAAAAATCAAAAATCTGACCTTAGGTGAGGAGTAAGGAGCCAGTAGTCAGGATTCAGGAGAATTAAGAATGAGCATTAATCAATTAAAGGCTCTAATTAGGGTTTGCTGAATAAATCTAAAAACCTTGTTGGGTAAAACTTTTAGACTTTTTGGCCATCAAAAAGTAATGGATATGGGAGTGATCGGGGGGAAAATCCCTGGACTTTTTCCCTGAAAATTAGGTAATTGACCCCCTCAAAATCGGTAAAACCCTACACCCCACACCCTACACCCTACACCCTGCCACCACCGAAAAACTTTTTCAGCAGACCCTAATTAGGAATTCCCTCTTTTTTTCAAACTATAACCAGCTAATCCGAGGGTTAATAATCCTAAAACTGCGCTAGGTTCGGGTACGGGTTCAACGGAATAAATCGCCACATTACGACTCACTTCATTGGCAACAATTAACAGGGGAGTACCATTAGGACTATCGGCAGCGGGGATAAATAATAATCCTTCGGGAGAGATATCGCCTAATTGCGAATCGTTGATATAATTGGTGAACAAAGGATTACTAGGGTTGGTGATATCATAAACCATGAAACCGCCAGCCCTTTCTATTCCCACAAAACTATAGAGACGATTACCCACAGTTCCCAATGCTAAACCTTCCGGTTCCGGCCCGCGGTTATCGCTACGACTATCGAAACTGCTAGGAGTGCCATCGGAATTAAAAATACTAGCAGTTAGGGGAGTTGCCGAAAAAGTCGCTAAAATTTGTTCAAAATCATCGCCACTATCGAAGACTTGGGACAGTCCATTAGTGACATTCCAAATCGAAAAAGAACGACCACCATAGGCAAAAAGTTGGCTATATTGACCTTGGCCATTGAGTCCGTCAATGCTAGAAACATCTAAACGTCCGAGATTTTGGGTTAATTTCAATGTGGCCGCATTAGGGAAAGCATTGGGGTCTAAAGTTAGAGTAGAAACTCGTCGAGCCTCATTTCTAGTATCCCCTTCATTGGCAGAAATTAAATAGGTTTGTCCGGCGATGGTAACGGTGGCGATCGTATCCGGTTGATATAAGCCAAAAACCGGCCAATTATTAATTCTGACTGCTGGGGAATTAGTCGCTCCTCCAAATACTACCCCATCTTGATCGCTAGGATCCAAACCATTACCCGGTGCGTTAAAATTTTTGGCTCCTAGGGGTAAAATACTGGTGACTTGAGCGTTAACAATATTGACTATTGCAATAGCATTATTTTCCTGTAGAGACACCCATGCAGTGGTTCCATCGTCGGAAACGGTGATGTATTCCGGTTCCACATCTTGGGAAACCGTTTGACCGGGAAAAATACGGACTCCCTGACTTCTGAAAGTGTTCTCTTGACCATTAAAACTGGTAAAGGTAGCAGTGTTGACCGTGGGATTGAGAACACCAGCACTAAGATCAATAATACTAACGGAACCATCGGGATTGACACCATTAGCTGGTTCCCCCTCGTTAGCGACCAAAACCCGATTACCGTCAGGAGTAAAGGTTAACATATCTGGTAAAGCGCCCACAGTAACCTGACTCTGAAAGACACCATTAGTATCGAAAAATACTACACTGCCGTTATTGGTAATGGGATTAGCTTCCATGGCCAGGGCCACGATACCATTTTTGATGGCAACGCTGTTAACCCCCGCACCGTAGGAGCTAAGATCGAGCGATGATAAGGTAATAGGACTAGCGGGATTACTGATATCGGCAATATCTAGACGATTATTGGGACCGGTCAGGAATAATCTGCGACTAGAGGGGTCATAAGCGGGAATTTCTGCCCCGAAGTTATTAGCAGCAGTTGTACTATTGCCAAGACTGCTCAATCGGGTGATATTTAAAGCTGAGGCCGATTCGGTAACGATGTTGATACTGCCAGCAATTGACAGCAAGGTTAATAAAAATTTCCAATGGTGACGATAGATAGCATGAATCATATTTTTAGCTGAAAACCTGCAAAAAAAGGGCTAAACAATCGCATTTTTTCAGACCCAAGTTAAAGGAAGATTAAACAGGAGAGAAATTAAGGATATCTTCAAAATTTGGCCGAGAACAGTAAAAGCGAACTAGGAAAACGGGTTACTCGCTCGATTTTTAGTTGAACGGCTCATTTACCGGAGTGATAACATGGATTAGTATAAGCTCGATCAATATGGAATCAAGACTCGTGTTATCTACTCTCCTAGCCGATTTCAAGATCATTTTTGAACGTGACCCCGCTGCCCGCAACTGGTTAGAGGTACTGTTTTGTTATCCCGGATTACAAGCTTTACTGTGCCATCGCTTCGCCCATTGGCTATATCAGATCGGGATTCCCTTTATTCCCCGTTTAATTTCCCATCTTGCCCGTTTTCTGACTGGTATCGAAATTCACCCCGGCGCCCAAATAGGTCAGGGTGTTTTTATCGACCATGGCATGGGAGTGGTCATCGGAGAAACGGCCATTGTCGGTGATTATGCCCTCATCTATCAAGGAGTTACTTTAGGAGGGACGGGGAAAGAAAGCGGTAAACGTCATCCGACTCTAGGGGAAAATGTGGTCGTCGGCGCTGGGGCCAAGGTTTTAGGTAATATTTATCTGGGTAATAACGTTCGCGTCGGTGCTGGTTCTGTGGTCCTGCGCGATATTCCTGCCGATTGTACCGTTGTTGGTGTACCAGGTCGTTTAATCTATCGGGCCGGGACGCGGGTGGAACCCCTAGAACACGGTGATTTACCCGACTCGGAAGCGGTGGCTATTCGCGCTTTGGTGGACCGCATCGAACAACTGGAAAAACAAGTGTACGAATTGCGGCTAGAACGGTCAAAAGAACCAGATTATCGGATTAATTGCCCAGTTTTAGCCCATTTAGAAGAAGAAGCGAGTCATAGCTTTTGTCCTGCGGCCGATCGGGATATGCGCGAGTTTCTCGAAAGAGCGGTTTAACCCCGAGAATCTTCTGATATGATAGAAGACTGGTTTTCTAAATAAGTGGTTTTAATTAAATAGAAGATAGATTTTGCCTTCGCTCCCCCCTGCCCCCCCCTTAATCCCCCCTTGATAAGGGGGGTATCTGACAATTTTTAATAACTACTTACTTACTAGCTGAAACTCATTCATCAAGGCTATGATTGTTAAGGACTACTTGGCACCGTCCGATGGCTCAAACTGACTCAATCCGTATCCGTGGCGCACGACAACACAATCTCAAAAATGTTGATCTCGAATTACCCCGCAATCAGTTGATTGTTTTTACCGGAGTTTCGGGATCGGGCAAATCTTCCCTCGCTTTCGACACCATTTTTGCCGAGGGACAGCGCCGCTATGTGGAGTCCCTCAGCGCCTACGCACGTCAATTTTTAGGACAATTAGATAAACCCGATGTGGATGCGATCGAGGGTTTAAGTCCGGCTATTTCCATCGACCAAAAATCCACTTCCCACAATCCCCGCTCTAGTGTGGGAACTGTTACGGAAATTTACGATTACTTGCGTTTATTGTTCGGTCGTGCCGGTGAACCCCATTGTCCCCATTGCGATCGCAATATTGCCCCCCAAACCATCGATCAAATGTGCGATCGAGTGATGGAATTAGCCGAGAAAACCCGTTTTCAAATCTTGGCCCCGGTAATTCGCGGCAAAAAAGGCACTCATAAGCAATTAATCTCTAGTTTGGCCTCCCAAGGCTTTGCCCGGGTGCGGATTGACGGCAAGGTAGTAGAATTATCCGAGGGCATCGAGTTAGATAAAAAACATCTTCATGATATTGAAATTGTTATCGATCGCCTGATCAAAAAAGAGGGTTTACAGGAAAGATTAGTGGATTCTTTAACCACTTGTTTAAAGCATTCCGACGGTGTAGCGATTGTGGAAATTCTCGATGAGAATAACGAAGATAATCCCGAAGTTACCAAAGAAATTGTCTTTTCCGAGAAATTTGCCTGTCCCGAACACGGGGCAGTTATGGAAGAATTATCTCCCCGTTTATTCTCTTTTAATTCTCCCTATGGTGCTTGTCCCAACTGTCACGGATTGGGCAGTTTACGGAAATTTTCGGCAGATTTAGTCATTCCAGACCCGAAACAACCAGTATATTCTGCTATTGCCCCCTGGTCAGATAAGGATAATTCCTACTATCTTTCTCTCCTCTACGGTTTAGGGCAAGCTTTAGGTTTTGAAATCCAAACTCCTTGGCATAAACTAACAAAAACCCAGCAAGATATCATTCTCTATGGTAGTAAAGAACCGATCTATTTTGAAGATGATTACCGTTACGATACTGGTCGCGGTTACTATCGAGAATTTGCCGGAGTTATCAATATCTTAGATAGGAATTATCAAGAAACCACTTCGGAAGTTATTAAACAAAGACTAGAAAAATATATTGTTAACCAAACCTGCGAAGTTTGTCACGGAAAAAGATTAAAACCGGAAGCTTTATCGGTACGTTTAGGACAATATACGATCACGGATTTTACCGGAGTTCCCATTCGGGATTGTTTGCAGAGAATTAATGATTGTCATTTAACCCCAAGACAGGCATTAATTGGGGAATTAGCCCTCAAAGAAATCAAAGCGAGACTACAATTTTTAATCGATGTGGGATTAGATTATCTTACCCTCGATCGACCAGCGATGACTTTATCCGGGGGAGAATCCCAACGAATTCGATTAGCGACTCAAATCGGTTCGGGATTAACGGGAGTCTTATACGTTCTCGATGAACCTAGCATCGGATTACACCAAAGAGATAATAGTAAACTGTTAGAAACCCTGCAAAGATTGCGAGATTTAGGTAATACTTTAATCGTCGTCGAACACGATGAAGAAACGATTCGGGCAGCCGATTATGTGGTCGATATCGGTCCGAAAGCGGGGATTCATGGCGGAGAAATCATCTGTCAAGGCAGTTTTAAAACCCTTTTAAAGTCCAAAAAATCGATAACAGGGGCCTACCTATCGGGACGCAAAGTTATTGAAACTCCTCACCAAAGAAGGGAAGGGAATGGTAATGCTTTAGTTTTAAAAAATTGCCATCAAAATAACCTAAGAAATATTGATGTAACGATTCCTTTAGGAAAATTAGTCTCGATTACGGGGGTATCTGGTTCAGGCAAATCCACCCTAATTAATGAGTTATTATATCCAGCTTTACAACATCATTTAACCCGTTTAACTCCCTTCCCCAAAGAGTTAGATAAAGTGGAAGGATTGGACGCGGTTGATAAAGTAATTGTCATCGACCAATCACCGATAGGACGCACTCCTCGGTCAAATCCTGCCACCTATACGGGGGTTTTTGACATTATTCGCGAGATTTTCACCGAAACCATCGAAGCAAAAGCTAGGGGTTACAAAGCGGGGCAGTTTTCTTTTAATGTTAAGGGAGGACGCTGTGAAGCTTGCCTAGGCCAAGGGGTAAACGTCATCGAGATGAATTTTCTCCCCGATGTCTATGTGCAGTGTGATGTGTGTAAAGGGGCGCGTTATAATCGGGAAACCCTACAGGTTAAGTATAAAGGTTATTCGATCGCCGATGTCTTAGATATGACGATCGAGGAAGCATTAAAGGTCTTTGAAAATGTCCCCCGGGCCACCACCAGATTACAAACTCTCGTGGATGTGGGTTTAGGATACTGTAAACTCGGTCAAAGTGCGCCCACTTTATCCGGTGGAGAAGCGCAAAGGGTGAAATTAGCGGCCGAATTATCCCGACGGGCCACGGGAAAAACTCTATATTTGATCGATGAACCGACTACGGGATTATCTTTTTATGATGTGCATCATCTCTTAGATGTGTTACAAAGATTGGTCGATAAAGGTAATTCGATTATCGTCATCGAACATAATCTCGACGTGATTCGCTGTAGCGATTGGATTATTGATTTGGGACCGGAAGGAGGGGACAAGGGAGGAGAATTAATCGCGGTGGGAACACCGGAAACCGTGGCTAAATGTGAAAAATCCTACACCGGTCATTATCTTGCCCAAGCATTACTTCAATATCCCCCAAAAAAGCGGGATAATATTAGGGAAGAACACAGAGATAATAAAGCCAATGATCAAGATTAGTATTTAACTCTTGTTCGCTTTTAATTTCCTGACCGGTTTTCCAAGAATAAATTTTAATCTCTTGAAAGTAAGACTTTAACTGTCTTAATTGTTCTTTGGGGGTGGCGTAATAATTTTGGAGACGAAAATTATGGGGTTCATCCCGAATAATTGCATAGTCAGCAGTCAATAACTTTTGGTAGCTAAGAGAGGGATTACAGGCACGCAAAATCACCCAGAGGACTAAATTTACATAGCTACTAAAAGGATTGAAACTAATCTTTTTTTTCCAATCAAATTCTGGGATAATTCCCTGAAGATTATGACTAGAAAAACAAAAATAACCGCCAGTTTTACCGATGCGGCTAATTTCCTCTAAAACTAGAAAACGGTCAGCAGGGGAAATATAATCAATGCCATTAAAACTAAAGAGAATAAAATCAAAATAATTATCGGCAAATTGTTCTAGATTTCTAGCATCGGCCACTTGCCAGACTAAATGGGGGAATTTTTGACGACAAGCGGCGATCATTTCCGCAGAATAATCAACACCGATATATTCTCCCACAAGAGGGGCAAAATACTTCGTAGTTCGTCCCGCACCTACCCCTAAATCAAGCATTTTCATGGTTGATAAACGCTCTTGCAGCAGGGTTAAAATTGTCTTTTCTGCCGGCTGTAGGGCGGTTAATTGGGCATAATAACCGACAATACTAGGGTCTCTATAGGTTTGCTGATTTTTGTCCTTAATCATTCTCGATCGCTCTTTCCTACTGCCATCTTTAAGAAAATATTTAGACTATCATAAGATGCGCTTAAATTATCCAATTGGCATCAATGGAGATTTTTAGTTCTTTTGTCTTATCTACAAGGATAGCATTTTCCAAAAGTGATAAAAGAAATGTAAAGTTATTTTATAGTAGTTGTCTTTGGTGTCTGTCTGTGTTAAAATTACCACAACCAGTCATTATTAACACTTAGATAAAAAACTTCAAATATTATCTTAATCAATAGGAAAAAACATTTGTCTTGAGATGATATGAACAAAACTATTTTGAGCAATGCAATATTTATGACGTTTTTTTTATCGACGGTTAGTCATGGATATACTCAGAATGAGGCTTCTTTTCCTATTCGAGCTTTGGAAGGAGATAATTGTAATCGAGTAGTTGAATTGATCTATCAATCAGAAAAATTAGCATCAAATGACTCTAGCACAAAAGTTTATTTTGAAGGGTTTTTAAGAAGAATAGGAAAAGATGAAGATCAAACAAATACATCGGGATTTTGTGAACCAGCAACGGACAGGGAAACTCTATCTATTAAGATTATTATTGAAAATAATAATGAAATAAAAAAGATTGAATTACGTTCAGAAAAATTTCCTGGATATATAATATTCACACCCATATCTTTCGATATAAAAAATAATTATATTTTAGCTCGATACTATTTAGCTAATAACTGGGGTTCAGTAGATACTGGATATTTCACATACGATCTAAAATCCGATAAATTATCTTATATAGAAGCTTGTCAAGAAGAAGATTGGGTCGAATATAGAGGCTTTATTTCTTCATTAGAAATTGCTTTTAAGTGTTCTTCTTACGGTCAAGATCCAACAGAAACATCATTTATTTATGATATTTTTAATTCTAGCAATGGTCAAGTTTATCGAGTCAGAGAAAGAATCAGAATCAAACACGAAAGATTTGGTGAAATTGTTGATGAAATGTCAATCATCAAAAGGCAGGTTTTTTAATTAAATAGATCCTGCTAATACTGTATCAAAAATTATAGCTAGTTTAACGCTATTTTACGTTATTTTATAGTATTAGCCATAATTAAATCTCCCAGTCTTCATATTTTAAACCATCTATACGACTGAATTCACGGATATTATGAGTGATTAAAATTAACTCATTAGCCATAGCAAGAGCTGCAATTTGTAAATCATAACCACCGATAGGAATACCTAATTGATTTAATTGAGAACGAATTCTTCCAGCAATTTTTGCAGAATTTTGGTCAAAAGGTAAAATACTAAATTGATTACAGAAACGCTCTAGCTTTGCTAAATTTTGCTCTTTTCTACTGCTTTTGTAAGCCCCATAATATAATTCTAATTGTACCACAGTAGATAAATAAATCTCGTCTGGCTGATGTTTTGCTAACTCATGAGTAACAGCCAAACTACTATTATTAAGTAGCTTAATACAAACATTTGTATCTAACAGATAAGTCATAGTAGTTGTTCTCTTTCCTCATAATCTGGCTGTTTTTCTCTTACTAATAATTCACCTTCCCAACCGCCAATTACTTCTTCAAAGAAGCCTTCTTGCCATTGGCTAAATGTAGTTTTTTCTTCTTGTTCTTTTAGAGATATTGGCTGATAAACTAAGGTAACTTCTAAATCTGTGTTTTTAAGTTCAGGCGGTAAAGATATTTGTAATGTTCCATCTTCTCCTACATGGGTTTTAAAACTAATTGTTTTCATGGTTTCGGCTAAGGTTACTACTATCATAAGGATAGTGTAATATGTCCTCGTCTGACAAGGTGCGTCCCTTGGGGTCTTTTAACCATAAAGACATCTTCACCCCAAAGAGGTTGGACATGGTAGAAATCACCATCGGATGAGAATGGTGATACATCCCACCCAAGACACCGTTACAGGGATCTATTCGAGATCGAACTCACGATGTTGCATAACCACGAGAAACTTGATATATTGGCAGTTGATAAATATTATTGAAAATTTACTGGAGACCTAAGTATGTTATCAACTGATGTCAGACAAAAATCAATGATTAAGAGAATTGAGCAAGTTGTTTCTATTTTAATGGAAGACCGCCCTTTCTTCAAAGAGGAGCTTAATTGTTCAGAAATAGTGAAACATTTGGTTGAATTATTTGAAAAAAATTTACCTTTTGAGGAATTTAACACTATGTCAGAGGCAGAATTGAAAGAGCATTGTAGCTTTATTATGTCCACAGAAATCCTGTCAAAAATTGGCGGCGATTTTACTCCTGAACAAATGGCTATTTTCGATGAAGCAATTAAGCGTAAATAGGTAATTATGAGTTATTTGTTAGATACTAATATCGTTTCTTTGATTATTAAGCGTGATCTTAAAGTTTATCAAAAAATTGAAGATGTCAAAGCTCAAAGAAAAAGTATCTTTATCAGTTGCATTACTTATTTTGAAATTAAGAGGGGATTGTTGGCAGTTGCTGCACCTAAACAAAGAGAAAGATTTAACAAACTTTCTCAGGATTATCAAATTATTTTATTAGATGATTTAGCTATTTTATAAAAAGCAGCCGAAATTCATGCTCATCTTAGATTAAGAGGATTACCCATACAAACAGAAGATATTTTAATTGCTGCTACTGCTATAGTTAAAAGTTTAATTGTTGTTTATAATAGCAGTGATTTATTGAGGGTTGAAGGATTAAGTTTAGAGAATTGGGTAGAGTTATAAATTAAACCCAATCTTTAAGTCATCCGACATATTTTAATAGCTTGAGTCAGTAAAGACGTGCGTTACACTACGTTAACGCACCCTACAAAATTGGCTATGCACTAATGATACTATGAACGAGAATTGGCGGGACGGTGATTTTTCCTGTGTCACTATCAAAATTAGGAGAAAGTGGCCTAATATATATATGAGGGTACTTATCTCCTATTAAGAACCGTAAACAATGCAATGAAAACTTTAAATCAGAATCCCTGGCAAGTAGAGGGAGGAGAAACCCTACCCCTACTTTACGAAATTGATCAACATCTCTGGTTAGAGGAAATAATAAAACTCCTCAAGGAAAATCGCTTAGATGAATTAGATGCAATCCATTTAATTGAGGAATTAGAAAGCTTGAGTAAAAGAGATAAAAACCGAGTCAGTAGCTTACTTGAACAAGTGATCAGGCATTTATTACTTTTACAATATTGGACAACAGAAGCAGAAATAAATCGGAATCATTGGCGAGCGGAAATTATCAGTTTTCGCACGCAATTAAGAAAATGTTTAACGACGAATTTACAGAATTATTTGGCTGAGGAATTACCGATAATCTATCAGGATGCTTTCGATTATGTTCAACAAAAAACTGGTTTTTCTGGCGATTTTCCCTCAGAATGTCCTTACAGTTTAGAGCAATTATTAGATAAAAATTGGTTTCACTGTGAAGATTAGACATTAAACATGATAAAATAATCAAAGAAAACCGTTCTAAAACGATGGGTTTTTTAAGCGAAATTTGCGATAATAAGATGCGATTAAATTATCCACTGGCCATCAATGCAGATTTTTAGTTCTTTTGTCTCATCTACGGCCACTTTTGCCGAATTATCCCTACAAGCGGCCAAGGCCCCTGTTGATACCCTCACCGGTTGGTCATTAGAGGATCGCGATCCGCAAGTGATCGAAAAATTTGTCCCCCTTCTGGATTGGTTTTATCACCATTATTTTCGCGTTAAAACCGATGGTTGGGAAAATATTCCCCCCTCAGGACAGGTATTATTCATCGGCTCCCATAACGGCGGTTTAGCAGCTCCCGATATGTTTATGATGATGTATGATTGGTTTCAGCGCTTTGGCAGCGATCGCTTAATCTATGGTTTGATGGATTCGCGAGTCTGGCGAGTTTTTCCACCCCAAGCTAGTCTAGCGGCCCAAATGGGGGCCATTCATGCACATCCGAAAATGGCGATCGCCGCTTTGAATAGTGGTGCTAGTGTACTAATTTATCCCGGAGGTGCTACGGATGTTTTCCGTCCCCACAGTTTAAGAAATAAAATTCATTTTGCCGGTAATCTAGCTTTTGTTAAACTAGCTTTACAGTACGAAGTGCCGATTATTCCCGCCATTTCCCACGGCGCTCACTCGACCCTGTTTGTCCTCGAAGATATTTATCCTCAATTAAAAGAATTGCATAAACAGGGTATGCCTTGGCCTTTCGGTATTGACCCAGGGACCTGTCCCATCTATTTCGGTTTACCCTGGGGACTAGCTATCGGTCCCTTGCCGAATATTCCCTTACCTGTGCCGATACAGACGCGGGTTTGTCCCCCAATTATTTTTGAACGTTACGGCAAAAAAGCGGCCCGGGACCGCCGTTATGTACGCGAATGTTATGAGAAAGTCTGTTATTTGATGCAGCAACAACTCGATCAATTAGTGGCAGCCAATTCTCCCTGATACTATAGAGGAAAGTGGGGACAGAGCGATCGCACTTGAGGATGGCTGCGGTCAAATTAACCCGCTTGTGAGATAATGAATTGTTTTGAGCAAAGTTATCAGTACAAAGTTTTCTCTTGAGATTTGACGATTATTTGGGGAATGCAGAAAATTATGAAACTATTACCCGCAGAATGCCAGCATTTACAAGACAAAGTAGCCATAGTAACCGGGGCCTCGCGAGGGATCGGTAAAGCGATCGCCTTGGAATTAGCCAGCCAGGGTGCTACTGTAGTGGTGAACTATGCTAAATCTAGCAGTGCTGCCGATGCCGTTGTCGAAGAAATTACCGCGGCCGGGGGAAAGGCAATAGCTCTACAAGCAGATGTGGCTAAAAGCGAAGAAGTGGATAATTTAGTGGACAGTACCAAGCAAAAATTCGGTCATATTGATGTCTTAGTTAATAATGCCGGTATTGCCCGGGATACCCTAATGTTAAGAATGAAATTAGAAGACTGGCAAGCGGTCATCGATCTCAATTTAACCGGAGTTTTTCTCTGCACTCGCGCCGTCGGTAAATTGATGTTAAAACAGAAAAGCGGCCGCATAATTAACATCACTTCTGTATCTGGTTTGATGGGTAATCCGGGTCAATCTAATTACAGCGCCGCTAAAGCCGGTGTTATCGGTTTAACGAAAACTTTAGCCAAAGAATTTGCCAGTCGAGGCATCACTGTTAATGCCGTGGCCCCCGGCTTTATTGAAACCGATATGACTCATGACCTCAAAGCAGATGAAATTCTCAAATATATCCCCCTCTCCCGTTATGGAAAACCGGAAGAAGTTGCCGGAATGGTGCGTTTTTTAGCCGCCGATCCCGCCGCTATTTATATCACTGGTCAAGTCTTTAACGTCGATGGTGGTATGGTTATGGCTTAATTCAGTTATCAGTTATCAGTTGTTGGTCGTCAGAATTTAGCTTTTTTATCCCAACTCTGGCACTCTCATCTCCCCACTTCCCAATTCATAATTCATAATTTATAATTTAAAATGACTTACTGTTTAGGAATTATCAATCGTTTTGGCATTGTTATGGGGGCGGATTCTCGCACGAATGCGGGAGTCGATTATATCTCGGCCTATCGGAAATTATTTGACTTTTCGGTATCGGGAGAAAGAGTAATTATGGTTTGTACATCGGGGAATTTATCGATTAGCCAAGGAGTGATTCACGAACTAAAAAGAGATCTGCACAATCAAGAGGATAAAAATCTCCATTCTCTGACTCATCTCTACGATATCGCCCACTATATCGGTGATAAAAGTCGTCAAGTACAAGCTAGGGAAAGAACTTGGCTAGAAAAAGATAATATTGATTTTAAATGTAAGTTTATTCTTGGGGGACAAATTAAAGGAGAAGATCCGCAATTATTCCTGATTTATCCCCAGGGAAATCATATTCAAGCCACCAAAGAAACGCCCTTTTTACAGATAGGTGAAACTAAATACGGTAAACCGATTCTCGATCGCACTATTACCTATGATACACCCCTAGAGGAAATGGCCAAATGTGCCTTACTTTCCATCGATTCGACCATGAAATCGAATATTTCCGTCGGACCGCCCATCTATTTGAGTATGTATGAAGCTAATAGCCTAAGCCTACGTCATAAGTTACAATTGCGCCTAGGAGATCCCTACCTAGCCAAAATGCGGAAACTCTGGGAGGATTACGTCCGGCAAGCTTTCGAGGCTATGCCCAATGTGGAATGGCATTATACCGATGAAGACCCCAAAGAGGATATCATAATAGATTAAGTAGCTCTTTTTAACTTAACTTGACAATTCGATGATCATTGTTACCTTGATGTTGGCAGGTAGTCTAGCTTGGTTTTTTAGTACCCTTGCTGGTGGGGGCAGTCCCCTGATTCTACTCCCCGTTTTAGGTTGGTTTCTCGATGCTGCCGTCATTCCTCCGGTTTTAACCACGGGGATGCTACTCGGTAACGTCCAACGCATGGGAATGTATTGGCGCGCCATTGACTGGCCCTCGACGGTGTGGTATCTACCCGGGGCAATTATGGGATCTACCCTCGGTGCTTTTGTCTTTGCCCATTTACAACTCAAATGGTTGCCGCTAGTTTTGGGAATTTTTCTGGTTTTCTCCTCGCTTAAACAATTATTTCCCCAAGAAGAAAATCCTTTTTTTGAGATTAAAACTTGGTATTTTATGCCCTCGGGATTTATCTACGCTTTCCTATCGGGATTAGTCGGTAGTACTGGCCCGATGATGAACCTGTTTTATATCAACTATGGGCTAGTTAAAGAACCAATGGTGGCAACGAAATCCGTTCACATGGTAGTAGTTCATGTGGCCAAATTAATCGCCTACGCAGCTTTTGGAGTTTTACATCTGCCTTTTATCGGTTACGGTTTATTATTAGGATTAGCGGCCTGGCCAGGTAATTGGTTAGGACAAAAAGTTTTAGAAAAAATGAGTCCCCAGCAATTTAAACAAGCAGTGATGTTATTCGTTTCGATGAGTGGCCTATTGATGATCTGGCGAGAACGGGGCATCGTCTTTTAAAATTTTACTGACAAGGGGACAAATTTTGCTAGAATACTAGATGAAGGTGAATTGTATTAACCCCGTGTAATACAGCGATAACCGTTAAATTTGCTCCTTGATTAACCCCGCAACTGAAAATGACAGAAACCGCCAATTTTACCCTCGAACAAGGTTTAGAACGCTACCAACAGGGAGAAAGTGCCGCCAGTTTATTGCCCGAATTTAAAGAATTAAGCGATCGCACTCCTAAAAATGCCGCCGTTTGGTCCTGTTTGGCTTGGTTATATATGCTCACCGATAAACCGGAATTAGCCCTAAAAGCCGCCCAAAAAGCCGTTAAACTCGATAAAGTTTCCCCCCAAAACCGGATCAATTTGGTTTTAGCTATGTTGGAAACCAAAACCGCCGGAGTTAGGGAACATATCGAACTGGTGCAACAATTAATTAGTTTAAACAAAGAAGTTCGCCAAGAAGTGGATGAAAATATCGCCGATGGTTTAGCTAGAAAACCCGATTGGAAAAGTTTAGAACGCGTTAAAGTTTGGTTAAATGAATAAGAATATGGAATTATCAAAACAGTTATTACTCGGCTTAAAAGCCAATGATTTTCGGCATCCCATCGACCTAGAGGCCACTAATTCCCTTAAACAATTGCCTGGGTTAGATATAGCCGTGAGAAGTTTGTTAGGTTCCGTCGCTGAGGAATTCTTTTACTTAAATAATATTGCTGCTAGTGTTTTGGTGGGAGAAAAACAATTACCCGACCTGCATAATCTCCTCCTAGAAGCTTGCCGAGTTCTCGACTTAGAACCACCTCAATTATACATTCAACAAAACCCCGTTCCTAACGCCTATACCTTCGCCATGCGCGGCAAAAAACCGTTTATGGTGATGCACACTTCCCTAATTGAAATGCTGACTCCCGCAGAAATTCAAGCGGTAATGGCCCACGAATTAGGTCATCTCAAATGTGAACACGGCGTTTATCTGACTTTAGCCAATATTATGGTCCTAGCGGCGGGATTACTGCCCAATTGGGGGACAATGTTAGCACGATCCCTACAGGAGAGAATGTTAGCCTGGGTGCGCTGCGCCGAGTTTAGTTGCGATCGAGCGGCTTTATTGGCAGTTCAAGACCCAAAAATCGTCATGTCGGTGTTAATGAAGTTAGCCGGAGGTTCCCCCAGTCTCGCACCTTTATTAAATTTAGAGGCTTTTATCGATCAGGCCAAGTCCTACGATGCCGTCAGCACCTCGGAAATGGGGGAAATGTTAAAGGGTTTGCAAACCCAACAGTTAACCCATCCCCTCCCCGTCCTGCGTGCGCGAGAAATCGATCGTTGGGCCAGTTCCCCCGATTATCAAAATTTGTTAAAGGGGCCAAAAATAGGTTATAATGATAAAACTAATGCCAAGGGCGAATGGCGAAATTGGTAGACGCACCACACTCAAAATGTGGCGAGGTAGCCCCTCATGTCGGTTCGAGTCCGACTCCGCCCATTAAACTGACAAAAACTAAGCATAAGAATTTGCAGTACATTTTCTCAATCAGGTTCTCTAGTTGGTTCTGGGCTGCATCCCTCTTCTTTGGCGACTGCTAGGAGCAGAAAGTGAATGAGTCGAAGCTTATCTTGGTGAGATAACTGATTAACTGTGGGCAACAGTTGACTGAGTGACATATTCTTGACTCTGGAGAATACTTCTCTCCATTATAGGTTCAATTCTCGGCGTTGCTGATTTATAAGTATCAATTGTCCCCTAGGCAATTCTTAAAACTGGGTAACAAGCGTTCCTTATGTATATACATAATAAGTAGGTAGGCGTTAAAAATCATCAGACACCCCCGTTATCAAGGGTAGGGTTGATTCATGAATCAACCCTACCTTATCAAGGGGGGCAGGGGGGATCGAACCTAAAATCCATTCTTAATTTAATTATAACCAGCTACTTAAGTACAATATATACACATCACAATGTTAACACATTTATAGTGTGCATTATGTGCAGAATTTACATATTTAAGGCAGTTTTGGCATAATAAATATGTTTCGTTTTAAATTTGCAAGAGTTCTAATATAGTTCTTTCACTTAAGAAAAAAGAGAGGATAAAATGACTGATTTAGAAGAACTGGAAGCTTTTCAGCGCAGTTTAGAGTCTGCTCGTCTGCGTCGTCGTCAGTTGGAAGAGCAGCGCAGACAACTGGAGAATGAATATACTTCCTACGATACACCAGAAAAACTGAAAGGACTGGCAGAAATTGCCGAGACAGCTACTGAATCACCGACTTTTAAGGCAAAATTTTGCCATTTTTATCATCGAAGAGCGACGAGAACGACAGCAGATATAGTGGAAGGGGTGATCGGAATTACCTTTGGCAGTAATATCCCCTTAGCGATCGTAGCCCTAATTATTATTAAACTCTTAAGGATGCTTCTGGAAAACCGTCTTGATGATTATTACGCTCAGTTTGGAGAAACCGAACCAGAATCAAGATAAAAACCTAAGATGCCTCATTAACAGATATTTCAGCTTTTTTGAGGGCAATTTGCCATTCTAAGTCGGCTATTTCTCGATCGAGTTCGGCAATTTCACTATTAACTTGCTTTAAATCGGCGATAATTTCTTGTTTACTGCGTTTTCTACCGTAGATAGCCAGTTCATCCTCTTGTAATTTCTCAAGGATAGAGTCTAGGGAAGCGGTTAAATCGGCCGAGGGATTGTCCATAATACCTAAACGCATTAAGACCTGTACCGCTTTGACAACGTCTTGCTGATAAGCTTCTCTAGAGGGGTAATCTTGGGGTTTTTTGAGATTTAAAGCGTCAATGATATTCATATTCTAGGTTATGAAGGTTAAATGCGAAACTGTGATTATGTCACACTTAATATACCTCAAGTTTCTGAGAAATTCCCTAACAGGGATTGCAATATCTTTTATTCTAGAGTAGAAATGCTCGACCGAGAAAATATTGATAGAGTGGAGAAATTAAAGGGGATATTAAGGCCTTAGATGCCAAAGTTACGCGACTAGAAAAGCGGGTTGACGATCTCAACGCACGAGTCAACATTACCACCATTGGATTCCTTAGCATTGTCGGCATTTTGGTGACAGGAATGCTGACTATTGCCGGCAAAACAGTCTTTTTCCCCTAGTCCCTAGAATAACTTATTCGATCTGCGCCACCCTGTCTAAGGGAGCATCGAGACTGGTAAGACGGCCTAAATAAGTCAGTATATGGTTCTGTTCGCTGTCTATCCCGGGGAGAAATGCCAGAGGGATTTCTCCAGTGCGAAATCTGGGCTAAAAATTGGCCCGGTCAGGAAATCTTGATCTTAAATTCCCCAACAATTGCGCTAGGATCGGCTCAATAGCACAGGAAAGGCGATCGAGTGGGATAACCGATCCTGTGGTTTGAGAAGGTGACTGTATAATTGTTAGAGTGTCAATAGATCAATTCCAGAGGAATCATGAGCAATATCCAAGATAAAATTCAAGAAGAGCTAGAAAACGCCAGAGCCGTCTGTAGTACGGAAGGTGCCACCTCTGGCGAATGCGCCGCCGCTTGGGATGCGGTGGAAGAATTACAAGCAGAAGCAGCTCACCAACGTCAAGACCACCCCCAAAAAACCTACTTCGAAAAGTATTGTGATGATAATCCCGATGCCGCCGAGTGTCGCGTTTATGACGATTAATGGAGTCGGGCAGCGGTTTTTTCTCTCCTCACATTAGAATCCTAGCTTTAGGGCGATCTCTTTATAGCTGAGATCGCCCCTCGTTTTTTTGTTTGTTGGTCAAGCTGTGGCCGATTTTGGCTCCCGCACCGGAAGACAGTAAAATGGTGACAGTGTAATTATGTCTGAATAGTTTATGAATCAACTTTGGTTTCGTCCTCTCGTTTGGATAGATTATCGTTTAGCCGTCCTATTTACGGTGATTATTCCGGCAATTTTGTTAATTTGGTCTTTATTTGCAAAAATCGAATCATTACAAAAATTGTTGATTATCTATTGGCGAGTGGCTAGTCTTTTATTAATTACCGTATATTTAATGATCGCTTCCTGGCCAATTGGTTTTGTCACCAGTTTTTTAGCTAAGATTTTAATCCCGATTTCTCTCTGGTTTTGGGTAGATATTAACGATGAAATTAAAGATTTACCCGCTAGTCCGATTAAATTTGTCACCACTGCTTGGCGTTGGGCAGTGACTATCTATTCTCCTTTGGGCGCGATTTCTACCTTACCTTTTCTTTCCTGTGCTATGTCAGGGGAATTGCTAAATTCTCCCTATTGTCAGGTTTGGCAGGAAGCACCCTGGCAGTTTCGCGAGATTTTTCATTCAGAAGCTACTGCTAATGTTTTGGGCTTTTTTGGTTTAGTTGGTCTCTCTTTTTATACTCTCTATTTTGCCCATTTTCTTCTTATTCGCCTTGGCAAACAGGGACGTTCAGCTTTACAACAGTAAGTTTTTAGCTATCGATAATTAGCCATTTTTCTATGAATATTGGTCAACAACTCGAACAATACACCCTCAAAAATCCCCACGAGGTTTTATTAGTGACTATTGCTGTGGATGGGGAGGAGGAAGAAATCTCTATTTTTAAGGGTTTTTCTAGTTCCCTTACTCGCAGCACCCCCTATGATCCCGATATTCCGATCATTCCTGAAACGGCTACAATTATTAAGATAGATCGTCTTGCTAGTCCCTATCATCCCCTTAATCCTCGCTATATTCAAGAAAATCTTACCTTAGAGGAAATGCAGTCTTTACTGATTAATTGAACTGGTAATTTTACTTGAATAACATCAGCTTACTGGCGATCAATTTAACAGCTTTTATTTACCATCCATAAACCTTGTCTAGATAGACAAGAGGTAAATTTTGCGGCATTTTAGTGGTAAGATTACTAGGGAATGATAATCTCTGCCAGCATTCAAGCTGTCAAAGTGGATTTCATCCTCGGTATCGATCGAGAACAATCAAAAAACTGGAGAATAATCTGGAGAATCTATGCAACTTAAACAATCTAACCAAGAACTGTTACAAATTGAGTATTTAGCCACCGCTGCTACGGGACAAAATATAGTTAGAGATGATGGCAAAGATGTGATTGAAGGATTAACTAAAACCCCCAAAAGTTTACCATCTAAATATTTTTATGATCGGCAAGGTTCGCAACTTTTTGAAGAAATCTGTCAATTGCCAGAATACTATCCCACTAGGACAGAAGCGGCTATTCTCCAAGAATATGCTCAAGAAATTGTCGCCTATACAGGTCCCTGCGAATTGATAGAATTAGGTAGTGGTAGTTCCACTAAAACTCGTCTGTTATTGGATGCTTATTATCAACAGCAAAAATCCTCTAAATATGTACCTATCGATGTTAGTGAAACTATTCTCCAAGCTAGTGCCATAGAATTACAAAAAGAATATCCTAATTTACCTATTCAGGGGTTAATTGGAACCTATGAACAGGCCTTAGCTTATTATCAAAATGCTTCCGATAATACCAGAATGATTTTTTTCTTGGGAAGTTCGATCGGTAATTTTTCTGCATCTGAATGTGATAAATTTTTAGAAAAGATTGCCAATGTACTAAAAGCTGGAGATTATTTTTTATTGGGGATTGATCTGCAAAAACCGGTGGCAATTTTAGAAGCAGCTTATAATGATGCTCAAGGGGTGACGGCCGCTTTTAATTTAAATATGCTTTCCCATTTAAATTGGCGTTTTCAAGCTGATTTTAACCTTGATTTATTTAGTCATCAAGCTATCTATAATCAAGATAAATCTCAAATTGAAATGTATTTAATTTGTCACAAAACTCATCCTGTTCATCTGAAAAAACTCGATTTAACGGTTAATTTTCAAGCGTCGGAAAGTATTTTAACAGAAATTTCGCGTAAATTCAACCTAGAAACTATGCAAAAAGACCTAGAATCAAAGGGATTAAACCCGCTCAAGGTTTTCACCGATCCTGAAAATTTATTCGGTTTAATTCTCTGTCAGTTATCCCTATAGATAACGAAAACATTATCATTAGTAATAGAAGAATAAAAACATGGAAAAGATTCAAGCACAGGCTCCTATCTCTCTAAACAACTGTAGTCGAGAAAATCTACTAGACTATTTTGAAAATGCTTGGCAATTAGAAGATATGCTGTTAAAAAGCATCATCAAAGAAGAAGCTTTTTATTGTAACCCTGACGATTTAAGAAATCCCCTAATTTTTTATTTAGGTCATGCTGCCGCTTTTTATCTGAATAAATTGCAGCTGGTTAACCTATTAAAAAAAAGCCCTAATCCTGACTATGAATTATTGTTTGGAGTGGGAGTAGATCCAGCAACTCCTGAAGAATTAAACTCTGCTATCGCCCAAATTCAGTGGCCCGGGGTGGCTAAGGTTTGGGAATATCGGCAACAAGTCTATGAAATTGTGGTCGAAATAATTAAAAATATCCCCCTTAATCTTCCTATTCATCCTCAGCATTCTCTCTGGGCATTAATGATGGGAATTGAGCATCAGCGTGTTCACTTTGAAACATCTTCAATGTTACTCAGACAACTGCCCTTAGACTGTCTGCAACGTCCTCAAGGTTGGCATTATGCCCCTTCTTTTGGTCAAGCTTATCCTAATCAAATGGTGGAGGTTTCTGGGGGAATAGTAGAAATTGGTAAACCCCAAGATTCTCCTATTTATGGTTGGGACAACGAGTATGGTTATCGGCAAGTTCAAGTTAACAATTTTCTGGTGAGTAAATATATGATTACCAACGGAGAATTTAAAGAATTTGTCCATAATGGTGGCTACGAAAATCCCAGTTATTGGGATGAGGAAGCTTGGCAATGGAAAAATCATTATCGAGTCAAATATCCTAAATTTTGGCTGGTAGATAAGGGGGGAAATTATCAACATCGAGCCATGTTTGATGTTCTCGATTTACCTCTTGATTGGCCGGTAGAAGTTAACTATTATGAAGCGATCGCTTACTGTCGTTTTCAAGGTCAAGGAATACGTTTAATGACGGAAGCTGAGTGGAATTTAGTCACCTATGGCAATCAAAAAAATCGATGTTATAGCCTAGAAAACGATAACTTTGATGACTATAACCTCAATTTAAAATTCTGTTCTCCCACTCCCGTGGGAATGTTAAAAAATACGGGCAATAACTCAGAAATTTATGATTTACGCGGTAACGTCTGGGAATGGCTAGAAGATGATTTTAATCCCTTAACTGACTTTCAACCCCATTACCTCTATGCTGACAATTCCACTCCTTTTTTTAATAGTCAACATAAAATGATGTTAGGAGGAGCTTGGGTGACTAACGGCACAGAAATCCTACCCTACTATCGCAATTGGTTTCGCCGGAATTTTTATCAACACGCTGGTTTTAGAATCGCACAAAGTCTTTAGGTGGGGTGTGGGGTGTGGGGTGTGGGGTTTTATCGATTTTCAGGGAAAAAGTGCCTAAAATTTCCCTGCGATTACTCTAAGAGTCGGCACTTTTTGATGTCAAAAAAGCCTAAAGATATTATCCAACAAGGTTTTTAGATTTATTCTGCAAACTTTAGGTAATTGCCAATTTTTTAAAAAATTCCTGTAACAGTTGCCCCTCGATCGCTACAATAGAACCTAGTAGAGCGCGGATAAAATCGATCGCCATGAATCAACCTGCAATTTTTCATCTCGCTATTCCGATTACCAATGTGTCCACCGCTAAAAGCTTCTACTGTGATGGTTTAGGTTGTTTAGCAGGAAGGGAAACCGAGAAAGCGATAATCTTAAATTTCTACGGTCATCAGGTAGTCGCTCACGTCACCGAAATGCCTCTTACTCCCCAAAATAGCATTTATCCTCGCCATTTTGGTCTAATTCTGCCGGATGCCAGCGATTGGGACAATCTTCTCGAAAAAGCACGAGTCAATCAACTAAAATTTTATCTAGAACCAAAAACTCGCTTTAATGGGGAGATAACCGAACATAAAACCTTTTTCCTGGAGGATCCTTTCTATAATCTCCTGGAATTTAAACATTATCGCCACTACGAAGCTATTTTTGCCAGTCGGGAATTAACAGTGATCGGCGATCGAGCTTAAAATAAACAACAGGTGACTTTTTTGTGACCGGTTAGTTCTATCTTTAACCGAGACAAAAATAGGGGAACTTCGATAAGCTTTTCTCATCAAAACTACAAAAACCTTAGCTTGTAATGATAAATTCTTAGGAAATCTATGAAAAAACTTTTATTGTTAACCCTATTTATTATCGGTCTAGGATTTGCTATTTTTAACTTTACCGGATTAGCAAATCGGGGCGAATATCAATCAATTTTGATCGACTTTAAAGACGATATACCCGTCAGCGTACTCGATGAGCAGTTAAATGCTATCAACAAAAAAGCCGGAAAAACCACCAGTTTAAATAGTATCTTTTCCATCGATGAACATCTTTACACCGTGGCAGGAGATAGCAAACTACTGAAAACTCTCCGCAATTCCGACCTAAAAAAATACACCGAATCGATCGAAGCCGATTATATTTATCATGCTTTTATCGCCCCCAATGACCCCGACTATAGCAAACAGTGGAACCTGAGGGGAATTAACATCGAACGCGCTTGGGAAGAAAATCACGGTGAAGGGATCACCGTCGCCGTGATTGATACAGGTGTATCAAAAGTTCCCGATCTGCGAGAAACCGAGTTTGTCGAAGGCTACGACTTCGTCAACGATCGCGGCAATGCCGAGGACGATAACGGTCACGGAACCCATGTAGCGGGAACAATTGCCCAATCGACCAATAATAACTACGGGGTGGCCGGCATCGCCTACAAAGCCAAAATTATGCCCCTCAAGGTGCTTTCCGGGACGGGTGGGGGAACCGTGGGAGATATTGCCGAAGCGATCCGTTTTGCCGTCGATAATAAAGCTGATGTCATCAATATGAGTTTAGGGGGTGGGGGCGAAACCCAAGTAATGAAAGAGGCGATCGAATATGCCTATAGTAAAGGTGTGGTAATCGTCGCCGCCGCCGGTAATGCCGATGATAATTCCGCCGCCTATCCCGCCCGTTTTCCCCACGTTATCGGCGTTTCTGCGGTAGATGCCTCCGGAAATAAAGCCCCCTATTCTAATTTCGGGGCCGGAATCGATATTGCTGCCCCAGGCGGCTCCGATACGGGTAAAATTATCCAAGAAACCATCGATCCGGCTAAGGGGGGGGAACCGGCGTTCCTCGGTTTTCAGGGAACCAGCATGGCAGCCCCTCACGTTGCTGGGGTGGTAGCTTTAATCAAAGCTGCGGGAATTAAAGAACCCAGTGCAGTTTTAGAGGTTTTGCAACAGTCGGCCCGTAAGATCAATGATGATCCCTTTAATCATTTTGGGGCCGGACAATTAGACGCGGGCAATGCCCTACAATTGGCCCTGAAAGGACAGATTACTTTCCGGGATTTTTGGCGTTGGTTGCGCGATAACGGTTATCTCAATCCCCGTTTCTGGATTGATGGCGGTGCGGTGGCAGTTTTACCCAAAATGGCTATGGTTTTGGGTTCTTATCTTCTTGCTTGGTGGCTGAGAAGTTATTTTCCCTTCTCCTGGAACGGATTTTTGAATGCTGGTCTAATTTTTGGCAGTTCTGGCTTATTTTTCCTCAGAGGTCTTTATATCTTCGATTTACCCCAATGGCCTTTCCGAGTGATGGGGAGTTCTCTTTCCGACCTAGGAGGCGTTATTCAGGGAAGTTCTGCCCTTAATCCGCTTTTTGCTAGTGTTATCCTGCCCTTTGTCCTGATTGCTCTGCTTTTGAGTCATCCCCAAGCAAAATGGTTAGCAGTGGGGGTATCTTTAGCCATGGCGGTGACTTTAGGTATCAGTGCTGTTATCCATCCTACTCTGATCTGGTTAGGTTCTGGTACGATCGCTCAGGCATTTTTGGGCGTAAATGCGCTTTTATGTCTCGGTTTAGGTTATTTAGCCCTAAAAAGTGCTACTTCATCCCGATACGCTTAAACAGGGGTTACAATGGGACAATAAGGGTGATTTACCGATAAAAACCTCTTTGGTTTTGGTATCTTCCTTTTGTTTTGCATTGAGTTCTCCTACAACAGCAGCCTCGGACATTAACCGAGGTTTTTTCTTTATCTCAAATGTCGGGGTGAAGACCGTTCGGCTGAGCTCACGGCCGAAGCCCTTGCTTGAGCGCAACGGGATGAAACCCCGACCAATATAAAACAGCGAAGCACAACTAAAATCTTGACAATCCGATGCTCTACAGGTTAACTTAAAATAAGTTGTTTGAGGTCGATAAACAATGATTGTCTTAGAAATGAAAGCCGTGGTCAAACCAAGTCAATGTTCTGCCATTGATGAAGCTATTCGTACAGTACAATTCATCAGAAATAAGGCTTTAAGGCTTTGGATGGATGCCAAGAGAGAAGACAAAATCGATAAATATTCTCTCAATAAATATTGTGCAGTTCTCGCCAAACAGTTCAAGTTTGTCGATACTCTAAATTCTACGGCCAGACAAGCATCGGCCGAACGAGCTTGGTCAGCTATTGCCCGTTTATATGATAATTGTCAGAAAAAGGTTAAAGGAAAAAAAGGTTATCCTAAATTTCAGAAAAATAATCGTTCTGTGGAATATAAAAACTCTGGATGGAAATTATCAGAGGATAGAAGGAAAATCACTTTCACAGATAAGAAAAACATTGGCACGGTTAAACTAAAAGGAACTAGAGACCTAAACTTTTACCCCATAGACCAAATTAAACGAGTTAGGATTGTTAAACGAGCAGACGGTTATTATGTCCAATTCTGTCTAAGTGTTGATATTCGGGAATATGCTAAACCGCTAGAACCGACTAAAAGATGTGTGGGATTGGATGTAGGTTTAAAAGTTTTCTACGCTAATAGTGATGGGGAAACGGTAGAAATACCGCAATACTATCGCCAAGCAGAAAAAAGATTAAACCGTCTGAATCGGAAAAAATCTAAAAAGTTTAGAAAAGGTCAACCCCAATCAAACAACTACCAAAAAGCTAGAAAGAGATATGCTAGAAAGCATTTAAGAGTAAGTAGGCAACGTAAAGGCTTTGTCGAAAAAGAGGCATTGCACGTCATTAAATCTAACGATTTCATCGCCCAGGTCAACTTAAATATTCAAGGCATGGTAAAAAACTCTAAACTCTCTAAATCTATTAATGATGTGGCTTGGTCAACTTTTCGGCAATGGTTAGAATATTTTGGCTTTAAATATGGTAAGGCTACGGTAGCAGTAGCCCCCCATAACACGAGTCAAAATTGTTCTAATTGTGGTCAAAAAGTCCCTAAATCTCTATCGACAAGAACCCATATTTGTCCCCACTGTGGCTATGTAGAAGATAGAGATATTAACGCCGCTATCAACATTCTCAAAAAGGGACTAAGTACGGTAGGGCATACCGAAACTAATACGCTTGGGGAGAGATTCCCTCTGGTTTGGTTGGATACGTCCTGCCAGATTAAGGAAACTCGATGAACCAAGAATCTCTCGCATGAGCGCGACGGGAGTGTCAAGGTGTATCTTAGTTTCTAAGGGTTTTTTGGGAATCCTCAATGCCTATCCCGACAGTTTTCCTCAATACCCCCTCGGAGCATCGAGCTGATCTATTGTCTCTTTTCTAAGGTGTCTATCGTGTCAAATCATAAAATTCTCGTTATCGATGACAGTAAAGTGATCAGGATGCACATTCGCGATATGTTACCAGAGGGTAACTTTGAATTCCTCGAAGCTAAAGACGGATTAGAGGGTTATAATCTCATCCGTACCAAAAACCCGAATTTGATTATTTTGGACTTCCTTCTCCCGAAAATGAGCGGTTGGGAGGTGTTTCAGCAAATCCAAAGCGAAGATAATCTCAAAAGTATCCCCCTAGTGTTAATGTCAGGACGGAAAGAGGAGGTAGTAGAGAAAATCCCCGAACCTTTCCAGCATTTTGCCTTTATTGAGAAGCCTTTCGACCAAAAACAATTGATACAAGCGATTAAAGAAGCGATAGCCAAGGCAAAACAGTATTCTCCCAAACCGACAGTTTCTAGCCCGAAACTAGAGGAACTCACTGGGGATTATAGCACCGATATTCAGACTCTCCATGCCCAAATTGCCCAAATGCAAACAGAAATGGAAACTATCAAGAAACAAATGTCTCAATTAGTGGCTTTTATTAAGCAAAAACTGGCATAAAAATATTCATTCCGATCTTTTATAACTTGGGCAAACAGTTATCCTTATCTGGTGGTGCCAATCTCTGGCTAATCTCCTATCCCTTTTAAACAGGATTTAGTATAATATCAAGTAGTCTTTATTTGGTGAGTGACTAAGTTATTAAGTAGGTAGGCGTTAAAAATTATCAGACACCACCCTTATCAAGGGGGGACTAAGGGTAGGGTTGATTCATGAATCAACCCTACTATGAATCAACCCTAGGACTAAGGAGGGATCGAACCTAAAATCTATTTTTAATTTAATTATAACCAGCTACTTAATTCACTGATAACTAATTATGAATTGGCAAGAAATAGCAGGTAATTGGGTTTTTCTCCCCCGTCGTCCCCGGGGTATCATTCACTTTTTAGGTGGGGCATTTGTGGCGGCGGCCCCGAATATTACCTATCGTTGGTTATTAGAAAGTCTTGGGAATTCAGGATACGCTATTGTCGCGACTCCCTTTGTTAATACCCTCGATCACAAATCGATCGCCCGCACAGTTTTAAACCGTTTTGATAATATTATTGAACGTCTGCGCTGGAATCATAGTCTGCCCCAAGGTTATCTCCCCATCTACGGATTGGGTCACAGTATGGGGTGTAAACTGCATTTATTAATCGGTAGTCTCTACGAAGTGGAACGGGAAGGAAATATCCTCATTTCCTTTAATAATTATCCGATTCGTCGGGCTATTCCTTTTATCGAACCTTTGCAAATTGACACCACTTTTAACCTCGAATTTACCCCTTCCCCCGAAGAAACAAACGAGTTAATTTTCCAAGATTATGCCATTCGTCGCAATCTTTTAATCCGTTTTCAAGACGACACGATCGATCAATCGCTGGTATTAAATCCCCTGCTAAAAAAACGCTTTAATGATTTAATTGCCCTGCGAACTCTCCCAGGTAATCATCTCACTCCCTTGAGTCAAGATGTCAGTTGGCAAACCGGAGAAGTATTTACTCCCCTCGATGCGATCGGCCAATGGTTAAAACAGGGACTTGCCCGGGATAATTCCCGTCTTAAAGATGAGATTCTCCAGTGGTTAAATCCCGTCCTTCCCGCCTCTCGTTAGTTTTCCTCTAGATTAATCCCCATTGCCCGTAATTGCGCCTCTAGGCGGGCTAATTTTGCCTCAGCCAATTCGGCCCGTTGACGTTCCTGTTGGGCTTGCTGTTCGGCTAATTCCGCTTTTTGCTTGATTTCTAGGGTGGTCAAAAACCGGGAGCCATCGGGATAAAAAATAGCTAACTGGGGACTCTCCAGTTGAAAACGAATCTGTAGAAGCGGACTCTGCCAATTATCGATCGCGGGAATCATCGGAAATTTTGGGTCTGAAACCCCGCCGTTCTAGGTTGGCTTTACGTTAGAATTAAAAGGCCAGTCTCGAAAACCAAGTGGACGGCGCAGCACCTTGAAAACTCGGCTTAATATTCTTCTACGCCAAAACGCTGATAAAATTGCCATTTTCGGCGCATTTCCGCTTTTGTGTTGCCCGGAGAGAGAATTTCAAAGACCACCTGCGGCGCAATCTCGTCCTCTAACCATTGCTTATAGGAACCTCGATCGCCCTTGGGTCTGCCAAACACCACCATAGCATCCGGCGCTTGACAAGTTTTATTATCCCCTTCGACCGGATACCACAACAGATCGCCGGCGATAAACACATGGTCATTCTCTGCGAATAAACATTCGAGATTTTCCTTAATCGTCACAATCCAGCGAAATTGTTTGGTATTATCGGCCATCGGTTTACCATCACTATCGGGATAGATAATCTCCGACTCAGAGAAAGATTGGGCTTTTACCATCGTTCTACTCCCTAGCGTACTAACTATTTAGTATAACATTAAATTCCCTGACGAAAGAGGGCAAAGGCCGAGGTATAACCGTGTAAAAAAGTGCGACCAGCCACCGGCCCGATTTCTCCATTGCAAAAGAAACCGGCGAGGGGAACATTGGCGAAATAACGCTGAAAAAGACCCGAATCAAAGTCGGGTTTTTCGTAGAGATTTTCCCCGCGACCGAGACAGGAAAAGATTAAAGCCCCTAGTACCTCTGAACTATTAGGTCTTTCTTGGGGAAAAGCTTGCAAAAGTAATTCTAAATCTAGGGCGGAAGTGTCGGCATCGCGCAGGTGAAATTGTACCCGCTGCCCCGGACGAACTCGATCGCCAATTGCGATCGCACCTTGACGAGGATCTACTCCCAAAACACTGCGAATTAAGAAATCCCCGGCCCGCAACTGCATTTTAAACTCATCCCTAGCAATACCGATAAAAAGGGAGTTTTGCACTAATTCTCGGTCTTTTTCCCTTAAGGAGGGGATTAAATCCCGCAGTAGGTTTAAAGGTGGTTGGGGAGTCCCATCGGCCCCTTTACCGGTCATGGAGATGATAATATTGCGTTCTCCCTCACTCACCTGATAAATCGGTCCGATGGGACGACAACCCTGGGCGACGATAGTTTCGACGATAATATTGCCAGAAAGGGCGATTCCTACGGTTCCCTGACGATAGAGATAGCTATTACGCGGTTTTTGTTGATCGTGGTAGAATAGACCCCCAGAACGTTCGATCATGCCACCACTGACCAAACCGCCGATTTTGGCCGAACCGGGGTAGGCAAAATCTAAACCCTCTAACAAATCATTGATGCGACTGGAAAAAGGATCGGCTAAAAGGATAAATTGAGGATTTTTGGCCGCTTCTACCCCTAATAATTCTGTCCAACTAGAGGGGGAACTGTCGAGATCGGGCATTTCCGCCGCTTCGATATAGAAGGGCTGCACTTCCACATCGGGCAAATGGGCGACGGTGAGACTTAAAGCCGGACTCGCTTCGATTTCTCGCGCTTTTTCCCTGTCACCCATGCCGACAATCCCCGCCCCACCGCAGCCGATCAGCACAGGAACAGGGAGTTTATCCAAGATTAAGGGAACTAAACGGGGATAGTCGCTGGCATAGGCAGAAGAAATAAAAATTATGGCTAGATCTGCCGATCCAACTAACTTATCTGTCACTTTTTCCACTACTTCCGTCACCGCTGCTTCTAGGGAGGGACGGGTTGATAGGGCATTAATCCACTCGATGCGATCGCTCATGTTTCTTGACCCCAAATTTGGTCTCAATGGTCAAAGATGATCATCTTAACAATAAATTAACCTAAAAATCCTATCCGCGCCCCTAGATGGCGCAATAAATTGTAGAATTGTCATGACGTGAGCCAATAAGGCCGCAAGGGATTGTCAGTTATTTTAATCATATTTAATCTTAAAATAGAGAATTGTCCCCGCTAAGATAAAAGTAACAAAATTAGCAATAATAATCGGTTTACTGTTCATATAAAGGCCGTAGATGAGCCAAAGAAAAACCCCCAGACAAAAGCAAATAAACATAGTTAAGGACAAGTCCTTAGCCGAACGATAACGCCAAGTTTTAATCACTTGGGGTAAAAAAGATACAGTGGTTAATATTCCCGCCACGATCCCGATTAGTTCAATAATATTCACCGATTATCCTCTTGGCTCAGTTTCTCTCATTTTAAACTGTTGACTATCTAAATTGCTGGTTAAGACGGATCTCTCGACATCATCGGGTAAAGTGTTGGTAAATGTGACATTTTTTCCCATTGTTTCTATTGAGCGACTACTATCACCGAAGTGCCGATTTTTACCTTTTCAAATAAAGCTTTTATATCTCGATCGCGCATCCTGACGCAACCGTGGGAGACGGCCTGGCCGATGAGATTTTCTTGGGGTGTACCGTGAAAACCGATAAAATTGGCACCATCGGTCCAAAATCCAATCCAACGAGCCCCTAAGGGGTTGTTTTTTCCCGATGGCACCAGTTGACCAGTGAAAGGATGTTCCCAGACTGGTTCCCGCACCATCTGAATCACCCTAAATTGTCCCGTCGGGGTTTCCCAACCCGGACGACCGATCGCCACTGGGTAAGAAGCGATTATTTTCTGTCCTTGGTAAACAAAAACTCGTCTTTTTTTTAAATTCAGCAGCAAACGGGTTTCCGTTCGAGTTACCGTGGTTGCGGGAAAGGAATTGACGGGACTAATGGGGGGATTGAGGAAAAATTCCCCTATTCCTAGACATAAACAGAGAATTGGCAGAAAAACTCGCATCTGATAGCAGCAAAGTCAAGATTTTTTATCTGCATTCTAATCTGATTGTGATGAGATAAAACCAAAGTCGATAGGACGATCCCGAGGGGGAAGGATAAAATCGCCGTCGAGTTGGGCTAATTCGGTTACACTAATCTATAGCTGGAATATTAACTTTTGTAACTATGACCGCCGCTATTGCTCTCGATCGCGTTTCTAAAATCTATAATAATCTCCCGGTAGTTAACGAGCTTTCCTTTGCCATCGAAAAAGGGGAAATCTTTGGTTTACTCGGTCCCAACGGTGCGGGAAAATCGACGACAATCCGCATGATTATCACTCTAACCGAAGCAAGTCAAGGAGAAATCGAAGTGGCGGGGTATGATGTGAAAAAATACCGCGATCAGGTGAAGAAAAATATTGGGGTAGTCTTACAACAGATTAGCGTTGATGGGGAATTAACCGTCTGGGAAAATATGGAATTTCACGGCCGGATGCACCATATCCCCAATCCCCAGAGACAGGAATTAATTGATCGCTATTTAGATTATGTCAGTTTAAGCGATCGAAAATCTGCCCTTGCCAAAACTCTTTCCGGAGGGATGAAACGACGTTTACAGATTGCTCGCGCTCTTCTTCACGAACCAAAAATACTCTTTCTCGATGAACCAACTGTCGGTTTAGACCCCCAAAATCGTCGTCGTTTGTGGGAAGTAATTCGCGATTTAAACCGGCAAGGAATGACAATTTTATTAACCACTCACTACATGGAAGAAGTGGAATTTCTCTGTCAGGATAACGCCACGGGAAACCCAGGCAGAATTGGCATTATGGACGCAGGCAAATTAATCGAATTAGGAACTCTAACGGATTTTCGCACTAAGTATGGCGAGGGTTTAGTTATCAAACAAGTTGGCGATAAAATCGATTATAAATTCTTCCCCACTGTGGCCGATGCTAACTCTTATCTGGACACTTTGAGCGATAAAACTGGGGTAATGTGTCGTCCTTCCAACCTCGAAGATATATTCGTGGAACTCACGGGACATCAATTAGATTAAATTCTTGTTTTGGCCGTTAGGAAGTTGTTCAGTTATCGGTTTTTGACTCCGGTTTTTCTGAGATTAGCTGTGTTTAAATCGGCATCTATTTTATTGGCAAACCTGCTAGAGTCTAGGTCAATTAGCTGAGGCTATCCCTAAAAACCGAGTTCGACCCTAAAAAAAGAGGCTTTTAGCGGTTTTAAAGCTTTTTGAGCCGGATAAATGGCCTAGTAGGGGAACTTTTTCCCGAGAGGGAGAGTCGTCGGGAACTGGATAAAAACTAGAGTCCTCCCTCGATCGATAGACAAAATTGACGGTAATCGTTTAGAATAAAGCACTGAATACTGACGAGATGATAATTATCCCTATGACCGATCTCCAAGCAAAAACTAGATGGTCAACAGCGCGGCGATATTACGAATTGCTTAGTGTTTTAGTGGAACGTAATCTCAAGGGACGCTATCGGGGTTCTTTTCTGGGGGTTTACTGGTCTTTGTTAAATCCCCTGATTATGACGGCACTATACACGGCAATTTTCGGCACGGTTTTCGCCTCTTATTTTGATAATTCTATAGTTAACTATGTCCTAGCGGCTTTCACTGGTTTAGTAGTAATAAATTTTTTTAATGCTTCCACTAACCAAGCTTTACCTAGTATCGTCGGTAATGGCAGTATTTTAAATAAAATTCGTCTGCCAGTTAGCATTTTTCCCGTTTCGATGGTAGTGGCAAATATTTTTCAATTTGCTATTAGTATCTTTCCACTTTTGGCTATAGTAACTCTTTGGAAGTCTCAAAGTTTAATTAATGTAATTGCTCTGATTTTTCCCGTTATCGGTCTTTCTCTGGTTTGCACGGGAGTGGGTTTCTTTGTCAGTACCCTCTACGTTTTCTTCAGAGACTTACCCTATTTTTACGAAATTGTTTGTTTTGTCGCTTGGATTAGCAGCCCGATTTTCTATCCCCCAGAAATTATTCCTCCTTCCGTACAACCATTCCTCCTATTAAACCCATTATTACCGGTAATCGAAAGTATTCGTCAATTGTCCCTTTCCCCGGGATTGCCAGATTTTGGTTTGATTTTTCAATCTCTACTTGGGGGGATTATCATCTTAGGAATTGGTTGGACTTGCTTCCGACTCTGGCGACATTTATTTATGGATTTATTATAAATGACAGAAGTAATTCGACTCGATCAAGTGTCTCTCGAAAGACGTACTCAAGAAGAATTCTCCTATGATCTAAAAAGGACAATCTTCTCTCTTCTTGAAGGTAAATATCGTCAACCTGCCAAAAAATTAGTTCTAGATGATATAGATTTAGTCATTAATTCTGGAGCAAAATTAGGTATCATTGGAGCTAATGGCGCGGGAAAATCTACTCTTTTAAAAGTCATTTGTGGTATTCTAGAACCGACAAAGGGACAGGTGAGAGTCAGGGGACAAATTGCCTCTCTAATTGAATTAGGAGCGGGTTTTGATCCAGATTTACCAGTAAAAGATAATATTATTCTCTATGGGGTAATGCTGGGATTTTCTCGTCAGGAAATGAAGGAAAAAACCAAAGATATCCTTGACTTTGCTGAGTTAGAAGAATATATGGGAGCGCCGGTGAAATCTCTTTCTTCCGGGATGGTGGCTCGTTTAGGATTTGCGATCGCAACAGAGGTTCACCCCGATATTCTTATTCTTGATGAAGTCCTTTCCGTTGGGGATGAAAGTTTTAAAAATAAGTGTAAACGACGTTTAAAAAAATTCTGGAATTCTAACGCTACTATTTTAGTAGTTTCCCACGATTTGACTTTAATTCAAGAGTCCTGTGACCAAGCAATTTGGCTGAATAAGGGCCAGTTGCAATCTCAGGGTACACCAGAAGATGTAATCAAGTTTTATTTGGATTCTGTACATCAAAATGAAGTTAATTTTTAATTAAGTAGGTAAGCTCAGTTAATTTATCTACGTTTGGCTCTCTTGGGTTTGGTGGGTAAAATGTATTATAGGGTACATTCCTGCTGGCGGTCGCAACGCGCTCGCTACGCGAGACCAACTGGAACGAACCACAAAGACACAAAGGACACAAAGATTGATCGCTTCTAGATAATCTAAACTTATCACACAAAGAAGAAGAGAGCCTACGTTTGACTTAGTTGAAAACGCTGTAACAAAATAAAAAACCTCGGTGTCCAGCCGAGGTAGCGCTAAGTTATGTAGGAGAACTCAAGCAAATCTGTCAATGGGGTAAACCCAAACCCCGAAAACTTTTTTAAGCTAGTAGGCCAAGTTTTTTGCCGTTGTCTCGGACTCAAGGAATCATCTTCTGTCCTATACTCCTCGAGACAATCTGAACCGGCTTGGTGTCTTGGCTGTTTTGCTTTAACTTTTAGTTCATGTAAATAAATGTAACAATATTTTTACGAATTGTAAAGAAGGATTGACAAAATAAAACTTATATGTAATATAAGCTAAGTTAATATTTTTCGCCGATCGAAGCTAGGGAGGTAATATATAGGGAGATTGGTTCACTAGCGTGACAAGGTGTACCCAGAATGTCCTATTTGTTTTTGTTACCACTATTCACCGCTGCTCTGGCTGCCTATTTCTGGCAGAAGTCCAGCGATGAGATCGCTTATCTGGCCAGTGCCGCCACGGTAATTAGTTTAGTGTTGAGTCTGGTTTTGGCTCCTTGGCAGATTCAGCTACTAATTCTCTTGACAGTTGTGATTGTCGTCACCTTTTTATGGCAAGGACGAGAAGAGCAGAAGAATGTCCCCGTCCCCACTCCGGAAACCGCCGGCGAAAAAAAGTATCGTGGGGCCACCTATATGGAGCCAACAGTCGCCGAAGCTCCTGTCAAGGAGCGAGGGGGTAAATATCGGGGTGCGGAGGTTAAAATCACCAATAATCCCACGGTGGCCAACCCAATTCGCTCCTCATCTCTCAAATATCGCGGCGCCGGTTCGGCAAACAAAGACCAGTAATCAGTAATCAGTTATCAGTTATCAGTTATCAGTTATCAGATTTGAGTTTTCAGTTCACTGATTGGGTGCATCTTGTATTTGTGATTTTCTCTCACTTATGGTGAGCAGCAGAAGTTATTAAAAGAGGGCGAATGCAATTCGCCCCTACAATAATATTATTGAGATGCACCCCACTGATTACTGTTTACTGTTCACTGTTCACTGAAAATACTTCCCAATTCCCAATTCCCAATTCATAATTCATAATTCATAATTCATAATTCCTACATACTACTGGTCTTGAATATAAAGCTGATTATTTTTGAGACAATTGTATGCCTTTTGTAACTCGATTCCCAGATAACCGATATGTTCGGGAATAATTGCGGGATTGGTAGCGGCAAGCTCGCGGATTAATTTGAGGGGATTTTTGCCTTGATAACAAGCGACAACTTCCCCACTGCCGGGGGTAGTTTGTTGGACAAGAATTTGTTCTTTTTCCACAGAAATCAAAAAGTTACCGCTAGGGTCAAAAAAGTCGCGCTGATTGACAATCTTATCGTACTGGGTGGCGATTAATCGTTCGACATTCTCCCAAGTATCATCGTATATATGGGCCGATTGACTAATAGTAATCAATGGACCGAGGGTTAAATTATACTGGGAGCGTTGATTGATTTCTTGGCAAATATGTTGCTGTAAAGCACGCAATCCCATGGCATTTGCTGGCCAAGCGGCAAACATATCATTACTTCTAAATATTGCAGTGAGAGACAATTCATTTTCCACCACTCGCACCCAAATATGATTTAAACAGGGACTACCTCCCTTTTCGTGGTCTTTCACATCCCAAAGGGACATAACTGCACTAGCTGCGTCAATTTCTGAGATTAATTTATTAATAACCTGTTCAATTTGGTCTCGTCCAAACCAAGAGCGCAATCTTTGACCGTAGGTGTATTTAACTCCTTGGTGTATAGGGGAATCATCGAGAATTTGTCCGATATATTCGGTAAGAAAAGCTCTATCTATAGGCAAATAATTAGGTTCGGGAAAATAAAAGTCTGGGGGTTCATCGGTGACAACGGCCATTAGGTCAATTAATTCTTGCCATTTACCATCATATCCTGTCGGTCTAATTGTGCCAGTGGTTTTAATCTTTTGGAGAATTTTTACCCAAGTTTCGGCAATAGTTTTTCCTTCAATGCGATGACCGTATCTTGTCCCAGGTAGGAGAGAAGGAAGATTTTCTGAGATAGGAAAGGTTAATGGTTCTCCCCAAGTTGGTAAGGGGGATTGTTCTGCATAATTTTTGACAGTTTCAATCGCTTCTGGGATGGATTTAACCAGTTGGTATTGAATTGATTGACGCAATTTTTCGAGAATTTCTCGGTCAATTTCTTTGTCAACATATCCCGTGATAGAAGAATTAATTAGCCAACATTCTCCACCTGTGTCACTTTTTCCTAGTTGGAATCCTTGACTAAAAAAATCTAGCAAACATTGACAGCTACCAGAGTTCTTATCTTCCTTAGTCGCGTTGAGAATAACTAAGTATCTAACGTGGGGATTTGCTATTAAGTTTCTCAGCAGGGGACTAATTCCTCTGGTGGGACTATAAAGATTACCAATCACCGCGTATTGGTCGGGATTTAAATGTTTAGCAAGGGACTGTTTTACTGTCCATCCCGTGATAATTGCTGTTTGGCCGTGACCGCAGATTAATTGATTGGGTTTATAGTGGGGTTGGTAGGTGAATTTAGGGGTGGTTTCTGTACTAAGCATGGATTTAAATTAGTCGTTCAAGATAATTAATAATATTTCGGTGAAGTTTTTCTATTGTATCACTACCATCCAGTTGTAAACAATTATCTTTATATTCTTTAAATATCTCGATAAACATTTGACGAACTTTTATTAATTTTTCTTGTTTTTCGTACAATTCTGTGATGGCTCTGTTTTTAATTCTTGCTAGAGAAATATCGGGAAGAACATCGATATAAATAACTAAATCTGGATTGGGAAAATGTTGATTTAACTGTCGAACAAAAGCAAATTCTTCGGGATTATTGCAATTGTAGGCCAGGGAGGAAAAATAATAACGAGTAGTGATAACGTGGGTTTGTTCTTGCTGAATAAGTTTAAAAACGCCCTCGTAATCATTATATAAGTGATAATGGCGATCAGCTGCAAATAAATAGGCCATTTGTCGGTCAAATTGATTTTGATCTTTGATAGAAATAAGATTAGTTTGCATTATTTCTCGAATCAAACGACCGATGACTCCCTCGGAAGGTTCCGGACTTAAAACTGCTTTTTCCCCTCGCTTTAAAAAATATTCTTGTAGGAGTTTTGCTTGGGTACTTGTTCCCGATCCGTCAATACCTTCAAAGACAATAAATTTCGGTTTCATAATTTAATCTTCCTTCTCGATCTAATTATCTAAATAATTGTTTTAGCCAAGTTAACCAAGATTTTTTCGGGGGGATTAATTGCGTCATTTCTCCGATAATTTCTCCCATACTTCCCCAAGCATAAATATTTTTATTGAGGGATTGTATGGTTAAATTTTCTTGTAAAGCTAAACTGATAATACTAATCATTTCCTCTGCTTGATTACCGACTATTTGCGCTCCCAGTATTTTACCATCTTGTCGGTAGATTAATTGACAAAATCCCGTGGTTTCCCCCCAGATTTGCTGTGGGACTATATTTTTAATTGGATAGTTGATCATCTTTACCTCCTCACCATAGCTCTCCTGGTCCGCTTTTCCAGTTAAACCCACCCAAGCAATAGCAGGATCGAAAGCAATAAATGAGGGAATTTGCTGGGGATTAAAGTTAAATTTTTCTCCCGTGAGCAGATGCTTGACTAACCCAAAAGCAGCCCGGTGATTTAAAGTAGGATCGGGATAATTATTTCTGAGCAAATTTAGGGCATAAATGCGGGAATTATCGGTTTGTAATTGCTGATTAACCCTAATTAATCCCTCCTCTAGTTTAACTCCCACCCCGGCCAAATTTAATCCCCGTTCATTGACTTGATAATTACCAGCAAAAATGAGATCATCGACTTCGATAACACGATTGCCTAATTGTAACCATTTTTGACCCTCGATCGCTTTCACTTGACTAGGACAATAGTTGGGTAAAATCTTAATTCCTTCCGCTTCTAAAATGGCAGTAACTAAATGGGAGATTTCCCGATCAACATCCGGCAGTAGATAACTATCCTCGATAATTAAGCTAATTTCTTTCCCTAAACGTCGGAGAATTTGTGCCAAACTCACAGCCATGCTGCTGTTGCCAATAATCGCTAAATGTTGTCCTAAATTGTCTAAATTTGGCTCTTGCCAAAGGGTTTGAGCGGTAAAATAATTAACCTCATCTAAGCCGAAAATTTTCGGGACTTGCGGATAAAAACCAGTAGCGATAAGATAGTGTTTAGCCAACAATTGCCGACCGTTAACCACGAATCCCAAATGGGGCAGCCGGACAAATTCCCCCCCACCCGGGATCACATCTATTCCTTCCGTGGCTAATCTCGCTAAAGAATGATGTTTATTAATAGTTTTATCTACTTCCTCTAACCATTGCCGCAACTGTTGCCATTGGGGATAAATGGCCGTTTCTTGCCAATGATTAAGCAGTTTATAAAGATGGATAATTTGGCTGTACCCTTTGCTAAAAATGTCCTCAGATGCCTCTAAATTGCCGCTAGAAGGCTGTTGCACTAAAGCCACCCTTTTTTTGAGGTGAACAGCCAACAAAGCCGCTTCTATCCCCGCAGGAGTGGCACCGATAATTACTAAGTCGTAAACCACAAATATAAAGTAGGAATCAGGAGACAGTATTCAGGAGTCGGTCGTCGGTCGTCAGTCCCGATGCCAAAGTTGGCACCGCCAAGCATGAAAATATTCTGATTGACGAATTTGCGTTATTTCAGCTTCTATTTCCAAATCAGTGCCTCTCCTGATATGTAGCCTATACTCAACGGATTTAGTATTACTTCCGATTTTATCACTCAATCCAAGCCTTTGGGGGGTTCTACCCCCCAAACCCCCCGTTGGGGGCGTGGCGCCGCCCCCAAACCCCCCGCGCATTAGTTTTTCGGTGGGATGCTCCTGATATGTAGCCTATACTCAATGGATTTAGTATGATTGACGAATTTGCGTTATTTCAGCCTCTATTTTCAAGTCAGGAGTCGGAATTCAGGAGACGGTATTCAGGAATCGGAAACTTAACACTTAACACTTAAAACTGATAACTGATAACTGATAACTGATTACCGGCGCCGGTCTTGCAGTTTTTTATAGACATCTCGCAGGGGGACTTGATGATAGGCGAGGGCGACGAGGGTATGATAAAAAAGATCGGCCACTTCTGAGGCAATAGCATCGCCATCATTATCTTTGCAGGCCATGACCACTTCTGCCGATTCTTCGCCGATTTTCTTGAGAATTTTGTTATCTCCCCCGGCCAAAAGTTTACAGGTGTAGGATTCCGGATGAGGATCGTCTCTGCGATCGCAAATTACCTTAAACAATTCCGAGAGGGTGTCGGCCGCTGGCGGTGATTTTTGCCAATTTACTTGATGAAAACAGCTTCTTTCGCCAGTATGACAGGCGATATCACCGATTTGCTCAATAGTCAGTAGGATAGCATCACTATCGCAATCGTAGCGAATTTGACGCACCTTTTGGATATGGCCCGAGGTGGCCCCTTTGTGCCACAATTCTTGACGAGAACGACTCCAATACCACGCTTCCCCGGTGGTGAGGGTTTTTTCGAGGGATTCCCGATTCATCCAGGCCATCATTAACACTGTAGCATCAAGATAGTCTTGAGCGATCGCTGGTACTAAACCCTGGGAATTATAAGCGATTGCGTCGAGGGGAATAGCGGAGAGTAAAGAGGACATCAGTTTTTCGCGGTCAAGAATTATGGTGGGACAAATTACCCAAGGCTTAATTATATAGCCTTGAGGAATTCCCCTAAATGGCCGCACAGAATTACACTGTACAATACTCTAATTTTTCCCACCGTAGGGGCTAATTGCCTTCGCCAGGCATTGCCTTGGCAGGGAGGGCCGACGCCATACGCCCCTACAGAAGCTGATTAAAAACAAAAATCAGGTGTTGGCTTATATTACAATCAATACTTACAGGGAAAGCTAAAAGCTAGAAACCCAGACGGGGAGCTAACCTTTAGCTGTTCTTGTTCAACGTCACAGTTATCAATGTGTGCAAGACATTGGTAACTGTTATTTTTGCTGCCAAAAGTCCGAGGATAGTACCCGGTTCGGGGACGGTTTGGGTGTAGGCGTTTTCGATACCAGAAAGTGCAGCTGAATCGGTGGGAGTCCATGAATCGAGAACATAGATAGTTTGTCCTGAAAGGGAGCCGAAGTCTTCTTCACCGTTGAATGAATACAGGTCGGCAAGAAGGTTTGTACCATTTAGAGCATCGCCCCATACTTTTTTATTTACGTTGCAAGCACCACCCTGCAGATCGTCACAATCGCTATCTAATTCCACACCTGCGAATTCCTTAGGACCGTTGATTTGGAGCTTATAGGAAACACTTCCTGCTGTGTTTTCAAGGGGGTCGAACAGACCACCAAAATCGTAAGTAAGGCCAGACTGGGCGAATCTGAGGAAGCTATCTGGGGTGGTAAAACCATCGCACAGGATATCGGAGATCGTCTTGTCTCCTACCATCCACGAACCGCCCGTGTTGCAGAATACTTGAACTGCTTGGGCAGAGGGAGCAACGAGTAGAGAACCGGCAACAGAGGAAAGGGTAGCGATGCCGATCGCTAGAGAGCCAGAAGCAAAGGTTTTGGTTAATTTGTTGGTTGTCATCATAACTGAATTATCCAGCGTTAATTGTGTGTCCTATAGCCATCAAAAGAGGTCAGGCAAGGGTTAAGCTTGCTGATAACTTTTTGTTTGACTTGACAGAACTATAGCGAAACTTTTCAAAAAAATCAAGTGTTTTATAAAACTTTTTTTTGGCAATATTTATCTATTTTTTGTCCAATTTATCGGAGTTTTTCTTAAACATAACTACCCAAAAGTTAACAAATATACCCAAAATTTTTGGGTGAAAGTTGGACAAATAAACAGGCTCTAGTTTAAAAAAATCTCTCAATTCTTTACAAAACTTAATCAAGAGGGGTAAGTAGAGCGGCACAATTATTTGTAGGATGGGTTAGCGGTAGCGTAACATGAGCGGGCGTTGGGTTTCATACTTCAAACCAACCTACGTTCGTCTTATATTTAATTCCACCCACCTACTTACAATGTATAAAACTTAACAGTTTTGATCGTTAAAACTGGAATTGCAGAAGAATTAATTCCCTAACGGAAGAAAACAGGGGGAAGGCAATTCATCCCTACAGCAAGGTACTTTTGCTCCTCTAAAAAGATAACCCGTGTGACCCTGAAACAAACTCAGGTTTTAGAAAGACAAAAAATCCTGTTTAATACCTCTATCTAAAGGAGTATTATTAATTTTCCTACTGTCTCAGTTGGGACAATTCTCCCCTGATAAATTTCTTTAATTTAAAACCGAGTTAAGTAGCTGGTTATGATTAAATTAAAAATGGATTTTAGGTTCGATCCCCCCTTAGTCCCCCCTTGATAAGGGGGGTGTCGATCCCCCCTTAGTCCCCCCTTGATAAGGGGGGTGTCGATCCCCCCTTAGTCCCCCCTTGATAAGGGGGGTGTCG
>NZ_JAJTDH010000101.1:0-13924 GCF_021300285.1 Microcystis sp. 49638_E5
GACTAACTCTTTTGGTTAGAAAAAGATAAACTTGAGAATCTTAAGTCAAATTTATTGACTCAAAATCAGCTGTACTTAATTTAAATGAAACAGCCCTACCCTTGATAAGGGGGGCTTTGATCCTTCTTGATAAGGGGCTTTGATCCTTCTTGATAAGGGGCTTTGATCCTTCTTGATAAGGGGCTTTGATCCTCCTTGATAAGGGGGGCTTTGATCCCCCCAACCCCCCTTGATAAGGGGGGCTTTGATCCTTCTTGATAAGGGGCTTTGATTCTCCCAACCCCGGCTGCCGCAAATACGGCGGCGAGGATGTCAGGTATTACTCCACTCGATTAAAGCGCTAGTCAATCCTTCTAGGGTATATTCTTGCGCCTCGATATCAACACGACCAAATAACTCTTGACAGGTTTTTGAAGTTTGCGGACCGATAGAAGCCAGACAAACTTTTTCTAAGAGGGAATTAACCGATAATTCTGCCGTTTCTTGCAGCAATAACCGATAAAAATTCTGGACGGTTTTGGAACTAGCAAAGGTGACTATATCGACTTTCCCATCTCGAAACGCTTCCCAGATGCCACTATCCATGCGTGCCGGACATCCGGAATAATATGCGGCCACTTCCGTCACCTGACCAGCTTTGGCCGTTAACTCCTTAACTAATATCTCTCTGCCTCCCGTTTCCACGCGAGGAAAGAGGAATTTTTGCCCCTTAATCGGGTCGGGAAACTCGTTTACCAAGGCATCGGCGACAAAATCCCCCGGGATAAAATCCGCTTTTAATCCCCGTGAGTGCAAAACTTGGCTGGTTTTTTTGCCCACCACGGCGATTTTTACGGTCGCTAAAGCCCTAGCATCTTTTCCCCAAAATGTCAAGCGATCGAAGAAAAAATTAACAGCATTGGCAGAAGTTAAAATCAGCCAATCAAACTCTTTTAACTGAGCGATGGCATCGTCTAAACCTTGCCAACGGTCGGGGGGACGAATCTCTAAAGCGGGCATTTCCAGGACTTCTGCGCCTTGATTTTGCAAAATTTCGCTAAATTGACTCGTTTGCTCGGCGGCACGGGTAATAACAATAGTTTTACCGCCTAGGGGTGGGGGAGAGGACATAATCGCCAGATCCACAACTTGACCAATGACCATAATAGAGGGTGAGAGGGACACTCCGGCGGTTTGAGCGAGAATATTTTCTAAAGTGCCGCGCCAAATTTGTTGATCCTTGCGTCCCGCCTGACGGATAATAGCGATCGAGTCGTGAATATTCCGCCCATTTTGGTATAATTTCTCGATAATTTGCCCTAAAGACTGACCGGCCATCAATAGCACAAGTGTATCAATTTTAGCTAAAGCTGACCAATCGAGAGACTCGGGATCGTGAGCGCTCAAGACCGCAAAACAGCGACTAATATCCTTTTCGGTCAGGGGAATTCCGGCCAATAAAGGAGCGGCTAAAGCGGAGGAAATACCGGTTATCAGTTCAAAATCACAGCCAGCCTGCTTTAAGGCCAACATTTCAGGATATACTCGCCCAAAAACTCCCGGATCACCACTTTTAAGCCGAATAACTCGTTTTCCCTCTTGACAATAATTAACCAGTATCCGATTAATCTGATTTTGCTCGGCTCCGGGTTGTCCCCCCCGTTTGCCAACATCGACTAAAACACAGGTTTTCGGCACTAGGGAGAAGATTTGACTATCCACTAGGGCATCATACAGCAAAACCTCGGCCGTGGCTAAAATTGCTCGCGCTTGCAGGGTGAGAAAACTGCTCTGACCAATTCCCGCACCGAGAAGATAAACTTTACCCCGGGGATGGACGACTGCTGACATAATCGCAAATTTGGGTTTAATCTTTAATCTAGCACTGGAGAAGATACAAATTACTAGCGCAACAAGGGCAGCAGTAAAGTGACGAAATAATATACTAGGGGAGCGGTGAACACATAACTATCAGTGCGATCGAGTATACCACCGTGACCGGGGATTAACTGCCCGGAATCCTTAACCCCGGCATCGCGTTTCATCATCGATTCGGTCAAATCACCCAATAAACTGACAATACCAATTAATAAGCCCAAAAATAAGCCCGTCAGCTGCCAATAGGGCCAATCTAAATACCAAGCACCCAAATCGGCCACCGCTATACTGCCTAAAATGCCAAAAAAGGAACCTTCCACGGTTTTTTTGGGACTAATCAGCGATAAACTGGTTTTCCCTAACCATTTTCCCATGATATAAGCTCCGATATCGGCGGCCCAAATGCAACCGAAGGCCAGAAAAGTCACCGTCAAAGCAGCCGGGAATAATTTCGGTTCCATCCAGGATTCCGGCCAATATCCCATCAGGGGTAAGTTACTGGCCATGGCCACGGGACCACTTTCGGGGGAAAAACCGACCCGTAAACGAATCCAATAACTGGGTAAGTAACCACCATAAAACAGACCGAGAATTGAGGTGGAAATGTCGGCAATTGTCGCCATTTTAGGCTGAAAGAGCAGATAAAAACAAATTAATGCCCCAGCCAGGGGAAACATGGCATCGGTGAGGGGGGCTGCCATAGTTGCCGTCAGTAGTAATAATTGGGAAACTACGAGAGTGGTTTTAGCGGCCGGTTCAATGCCTTTAGCGCGAACTAAGCGAAAATACTCTAATTGTCCCAAAAAGACGATAACACCGATGCCGAGGGTGAAATACCAACCCCCAACGATAATAATTCCCAGTGCGAAGGCAATAGCAAAAATAGCGCTGACAATGCGTGGCCAAGGCATGGTTAATCCAGAGAAGTTAGGCGGCATTGTCATAATTATATAGATTAAGAAAACTTTATGGAAGGTTATCCCCGATTAAAGTTTATCGCCGCTCAGGATAAACATGGGATCAACGGCGGCAAAAACTTGGTGAATACCCCTAGTTTCTAGGCGATTTACTGCCGCTTGGACAATCTCGATATTACGCGCCTGTAAATTAGAAAAGCCTTCGGAAAATTGATAGAGGGTTTCTAAATTATTGGCCGTAGCCACGATGCGGCCATTGGGTTTCAGGTATTGCCACACTTCTTGCAGGACCGATTTAATCGGTTTGCCGCCCTCGATACAGACGCGATCGGGGGCGAGGGATATATTGGGCAGACAATCGGGCGCGCTGCCTTCAAAAACGGTGACATTTTTTACCCCAAAGCGATCGCAATTACGCCGGATTAAACTGGCCACTTCTTCATCCCTTTCAATAGCAATAATCGGACTATTGGGGCATAATAAGCCAATTTCAACGGGAATAGTGCCGGTTCCTGCGCCTATATCCCAGAAAACCCCCCCATCACCTAACCGCAAAGCGGAAATCATCAATAATCTCACCTCGCGTTTACTCAGGGGAATCCCGGGCAAACGTTCAAACAATTCATCGGGAATACCGGGGGTTTTATATAACCAAGTCATGGGGAATCAATTATCGAGAAGCTTCACTAGCAAGCATTATTATATAAGTCTGTCAAATTTTCTTTATTAAGTAAACAGGGACTTTTATAGGCATAAAACCCTGATTATAGCTCTAACAAGCTATTGTCTGTCATTAAGCTAAGACGTATTTTAACCCCCTATCCTTAGATTAGGTCAATCTCTCCCAATCCTTTTACTGTTGCAAGAGTGCCACAGTGCCTCATCTCAACAAGCAATTTAAATAGGCGGGCAGCTTATCTTAATGATGAGATAGGAAGTTTTTGTTTTGGCGGGTCAGTCGTCGGTCGTTAACACCAAATTAGGTTACACTTCATCTTTATGGGAAAGGCCGTCATGATCCTTTTTCTTAAGCATAGATTTTCCTAATCAATTTCTTTGGGTATTGTCTATCAAATGTTACTAAATACTCTGGCTATTCAACCTTCCTAGCATCTGTCAGCCAAAAACCATAGACTAACTTCTGTTTTATCAACGATAACTCTAAGTAGCTGGTTATAATTAAATTAAAAATGGATTTTAGGTTCGATCCCCCCTGCCCCCCTTGATAAGGGGGGTGCCGATAGGCGGGGGGATCTACCCTTGATAAGGGGGGTGCATCATGTCTAATATCTATCGTCTTGCCCAGGGCCATTTAAACCTATTGGAAACCTGTCCACCGAGATTTCAAAAAGTCTATCTAGAGCAACTTAACACACCGGCTGACCCCGGGCAATTGCAGCGGCAAGAATGGGGCAGTCAGTTTCACCTATTATTACAGCAGCGGGAATTAGGGCTGCCAATCACGTCTCTATTACGCGAAAATGAACAGTTAGAACATTGTTTAACAGCCCTATTAAAGGCTGCCCCGGCAATTGCCCAAAATCCGGGAGAAGCTAATCGAGAAGCAGAACATTGTCGCAGTTTAACTGTGGGTAATTATTTATTAACGGTTATCTATGATTTAATTTTACTAGAGAGCGATCGAGCGGTAATTTTTGACTGGAAAACCTACTTAAAACCTATCGATGCCGACAAACTAGCCAAAAATTGGCAGACGAGACTTTATCTGTATGTGTTGGCAGAAACTTCTGCTTATCCTCTTGATAGTTTATCGATGACCTATTGGTTTGTGCAGTTACCCCGCAGCCCCGAACAAATTACTTTTAAATATAATCGCAAACTACACCAACGGACAGGACGGGATTTACGCCGTTTATTGAAGGATCTCGATCTCTATCTATCAGCATACCAAAATGATTTAGTCGATTTTCCCCATCGTCCCGATTGTCAGCTTCATTGTCCCTATTATCTTAGACAAGAGCGATCGGGCCAAATAGACTTACCCTCGATCGATCATATCCCTGAAATCAATCCTTTTGTCTAATTATTGCCAATTTTGTCAGTATTCTCAATTCAGAATTCTGAAGATTATTTTTATTTATTCTCCCTTCTCCCCCTCTCCCCCTCCCTTCTCCCCAATTCATAATTCATACTTTGTGCTTTTTGTCAAAAAAACTTTTTCTTTGTAATAAAACTACACAAAAAAAAGATCATCGTTGTGGGTGAAATTGACTAATTTACCCGTCTTAATTAGGATTACCTTGTAGGTGTGGCAAGGGTTTCAACCCTTGCCACCCAAAAAATCACAGAATAACCCACTATGAAATTCTATCAAATCGCTGTAACCATTGTAAAATCGTTGTTAAATAAAAATGTTTCTCAATTAATTCTTAAGAATTTATAAATATTGCGGAATGTTAATTTAAATATTCTCAAGTTTTTGGGGTCAATATATAACTTTTGCTTATCTTTGGCGAACATTGGGTTAGAAGTCAGAAGTCGGGAGTCAGAAGTCAGTATTCAGGAAACAGGAGATTATTTTTATGTATTCTTCCCACACCCCACACCCCACACCCCACACCCCACACCCCGCTTTCCCACTCTCGACAATTCCCCTTCTCCGCCGCGTTAACCATGGTCGATAATAATAAAAGACAGATCGATCGCTTGCGCTCATGACCGGCAACCACTACCAAACCTTAGAAATTAGCCATAAATCGACCCCTGACGAGATTAAACGGGCCTATCGGCGTTTAGCCAGACAATTCCACCCCGATAGTCAAAACGATAGTGCCAGTCACGATAAAATCGTCGCTATTAACGCCGCCTACGAGATTTTAAGCGATCCGAGACTAAGAAAGGACTACGATAACCAACTAATCGCCAATTCTCCCGAAAAACGCGCCCAACGCACCGCCACCGCCCAAGCAAATTATCATCGTTACAAAGAAACGGTCCAGGAAGACGAAGCCCTGGTCAAACAGTGGTATAAACAGACCTATAGCCCGATTAATCGCCTGATCGGTCAAATTATCCGACCCCTCAAAGGTCAGATCGATCACCTATCCGCGGATCCCTTCGATGATCAGTTAATGGCTGTTTTTCAAGACTATCTAGAAACCTGTCGCCAAAATCTCGATCGAGCCAAAACCCTCTTTTCCCAACGGCCTAATCCTGCCAAAATGGCCAAAGTGGCCGCCTCTGTGTACTACTGTCTCAATCATCTCACTGACGGACTAGAAGAATTAGAAACCTTTACCCTTAACTACGATGATCGCTCTCTCCACACCGGTCAAGAAATGTTTCGTATGGCCCAGCGTTTACAGGTAGAAGCTAAACAGATAGCCAGTCAGTGCCAAAATTAAATCTCTAGCCATGGGCAAAAAAAAAGACGAAAATAGATCAGGACCAGATTTACCCAATCCCTAGCTTAACCCCGATGAGAGACAAACAATCAGAAATTACCAATATATCCACCCCGAGAGATTCTGATCTTTATTCCTTGCCTCCCGCCGTCCAACGGGCTGCTAATATCCTTTTACGTCAGGGAAGAATCGGTTTTTGGACACAGATTGTCCTAGGCGTAATTTCAGGGGTTTTATTACTCATTGCTACCGCTAGTTTATTAGGGACGAGACAACGCACTTCCGGTATTGAAATCGGTGTTTTATGTGCCATTGGTGGGGCTGGTTTCTTGGTGGTTGCCATTTTCTTTTCCTCTCGTTACATGAAAATTGCCCGTCAAATGTTGAGGGGTGATCAAGATAGTCGCCCGAAAAAATCCGATACTATTCAATTAATCCGTCAGGGTTTAATCGCTAATATTATCGGGATGTTTTTAACGATTTTGGGGGCGCAAGCCTTGGCGGGAATCGTCTTAATTAAATCCCTCAATGTTCCCCAAGGTACTTTTAATGTTGCCTCTAACCCCAGTCAATTTGTTAATTCTGTTGACCTGTTAATTGTGCAGGCTAATACTAATACAATTCTCGCTCACTTTACTGGTATTGTTACCTCTTTGTGGCTTCTTAATCGTATTACTTCTAAATAAATATGACCATGCAACGCACCCGTTTAAGTACGCTGGCTAATGTCACCAGCAGTCGATTTAATAGCTTTTTTGGTAATCCTTGGCGGCGGATTTCCCTCCAGATAATTTGTGTTTTATTTGGAGTTTTTTCTGGTCAAGCAATTGTCACTACTGCTGGTCAAACTGCTCAATGGGATGTCACCGCTGCCGGTTTATTGCTGCTGTTTACGGAGGCGACTAGCCGGATTGTTTATCGAAAAAGTTCTCAGGCTAAACCAGCACCGATTCTGCGAGAATCTTTCAATTTACTAAAAATTGGTATCACCTATAGTTTATTTCTAGAAGCCTTTAAAATTGGCTCTTAAATCGCCAATTGAAAAATGAAACGCACAACTCCTTAAGAGTTGACAGAGAAAGTCTCATCAGGTTTTGTCCGATTAATACAACAACTAACATAGAACCAAGAAACTTGCTCTACCAACTTGGCCAAGAGGTAAATTTATTGACTATAAACTACAGAATAAAGGCGGTTTATTGATGGAGATTGATAGATTTTTCCCTAGCTCTAAAACCTATTCTTATTGTCTCTATCAAATGTCTGATATGCCATTAGACGTTAGAAAATGGACTTGTCCAAGCTATGGTACACATGACGATAGAGACAAAAATGCAGCTAAAAAAATAAGAGCAGAAGGCATCAGACAATTATTGGTCTCAGGAACTCAGACCACTGCTCAAAGAGGAGAAGTAAGTCAAAAAGGTGGATGTAAGTCTGTCTTGACGCATTCCCCTGTAAATTCCGAAGTCTTGACAACTGCGCCTAGGGAGTCGAGGTAGTTCACTATGTTTCAAAATAGCTCCAGTGAAGTTAATATTCTCCCCATGGACGAACATAATCAAAAATTAGTTAATTATGTTCATCCCGCCGATTGGGTCAATCCACAACCCCAGGATTGTTATGATTTAGTCGTCATCGGTGCGGGTACTGCGGGTTTAGTCGTAGCGGCGGGGGCGGCGGGTTTAGATATAGGTTTAAAAGTGGCTTTAGTGGAAAAACACTTAATGGGGGGAGATTGCCTCAATTTCGGTTGTATTCCTTCTAAATGTCTGATTCGTTCCTCTAGAATTATCGGGGAAATTGAGAAAGCCAAAAAATTAGGAATTGATATTGGGGATACTAGGGTAGATTTTGCCAGAGTAATGACCAGAATGCGGCAAATTCGCGCCGATATTAGTCATCATGATTCGGTGCAACGTTTCCAAAAACTAGGTATCGATGTCTTCTTGGGTAGCGCTCGTTTTTTAGGACAAAATGCCGTGGAAGTCGCGGGAAAAACCCTCGCTTATAAAAAAGCCGTCATTGCCACTGGTACTAGGGCTTTTCATCCCGATATCCCCGGACTAAAAGAAGCGGGATTTTATACCAATGAAACAATTTTTTCCCTCACAGAATTACCTCCTCGATTAGCTATTATCGGTGGCGGGCCGATTGGTTGTGAATTAGCCCAAGCTTTTCAACGGTTAGGCACGCAAGTGATTTTATTTCATAACCATTCCCATCTTTTGAATAAAGAAGACCCAGAAGCAGCCGCAATTATTGAGAATACTTTCCTGCGGGAAGGAATGCAGTTAATTCTCTCTTGCCAAATTGAACGGGTGAGAAAAAATGAGCGGGGTAAAACCATTGAATATACTAGCAACGGTCAAGGAGCAACTATCACCGTTGACGAGATTTTAGTCGCTGCCGGCCGGGAGCCTAATCTGTCAGGATTAAATTTAGAAGCGGTGGCCGTGGAATACGATACTCGTCGGGGAGTCAAAGTTAATGATTATCTGCAAACTACTAACCCGAAAATTTATGCGGCCGGTGATATCTGTATGGATTGGAAATTTACCCATGCTGCCGATGCAGCCGCCCGTATTGTGATTAAAAATACTCTCTTTTCTCCCTTCGGTTTCGGACGCGATAAGCTCAGTAATTTAGTTATGCCTTGGGTCACTTACACTGACCCAGAAATTGCTCGTGTGGGCATGGATGAAACCCAAGCAAAAGCCCGGGGATTGACCACTAATACTATTAAAATTCCTTTGAGTATAGTCGATCGAGCTATCGCTGATGGCGAAACGGACGGTTTTTTAAAAATTATTCACAAACAAGGTTCCGACCAAATTTTAGGAGCCACTATCGTCGCCGCTCACGCCGGTGAGATGATTTCTGAAATTACCACCGCTATGGTTGCCAAAATCGGACTGGGTAAACTCTCTATTGTTATTCATCCCTACCCCACCCAAGCGGAAGCGATTAAAAAGGCCGCCGATGCCTATCGTCGAACTCTCTTGACTCCTAATAGTAAAAAACTCTTGGAATTGTTGACTAAATTATCGCGTTAAAATCAATGATTGCCACCGGAGAACTGCGGCAGAACTTTGAACAATTCTGGCGGGAAGCAGCCGCACAGTTGGGAAACGCCCAATCCCTCACCGAACGGGGGTCGGGGAAATGGCAAGAGTACCAGTTGGAGAAATACCAACCCCTGACGTAGCTCTGCCCTTTTTAGAATACAAGTAAACGGTGAAAACCTTCTTGCTCAAAATGGCGATCGGTGGTTAATGCTTCATTAATATTGAACTGACGCATCAATAAAAAGCTAACTGCATCACATAAAGAATAAGTCTTATCTTGCCGTGCCATCAATAGTTTGACCGCAGCACGATGTAAAGGCTCATCTATCCAAACTGTCTCGATATCTGGATTTTCTAGCAAATCGTTGATAAATTCTAGGGTAGCTAAACGCGGGTAATGGCGAACTTGAGCTAGAGCAACTAACTCTGCTAAAACGTAACTGTGGGTGCTGCTTTTACCTGCACTATCTAACAATTGGACAGCTTCTTCATGTCCTGGTTGATCACGATAGACATAGCAAAGTAACCCAGAAGTATCGAGGAGTATCACTGATTTGATGTCTCCTCATGAGTATCTCCATACTCTCTCCCTAAGTCAGCATCAATGCTTTCATTATCTGCTCCTGTCGGATAGCCGCTAATTGAGCCAGCGTGCGCTCGAAAGCGTTGACGTGCTGCTTCTTTTTCGGCTTCCGTGCGTTGGTCTTTAGCTTTTGTTAAGCGATACTGTCGTTCGAGGGAAGTTGTTACTAATTCTGACAGGTCGATACCTAATATTTTAGCTTGCTGTTGCAAGGCGGCATAGACTTCATCGCTCAATTCTAGGGTTAAGACTTGACTCATTTGGCTGTACCTTCATTGTGGCTATTGATTAGATTAATTTCTTTTTTAACTCTTTGACCATTATAACCTCGGACATCAGCTTGTCTCTTCACAGTAGCACTGTAGGGTGGGTTAGCGACAGCGTAACCCACCGAATATTAGGAAATTGATGGTGCGTTACATTAACATTAACGCACCCTACGAAAGCTTATAAGTCATCTTCCGATAATCGAGCTATTTTCATAATTGATTTTAAAGTTCCAATTTTTAAGTCCTGATTGCGGTGTACAGGAATAGATAGAATTTTATCTTCATCCTCCTTTTCATAAATATGGTGACTACTGGTAATTTTTTTGAGTATCCAACCTTTTTTTTCGACAATTTTACAGAGTTTTTTCCCTGATATTGATTTCATACAGCAATTTCAATCACTTCTGACCTAGATTCAGGTTGTTTGCTTTCATTGGCAACTTCTAACCAGCCTTGTATGGCATCTTGGAGGTTATCGACAACTTCGTCCATACTATCTCCTTCTGTTATACAACCGGGCAGAGCGGGAACTTCAGCCCAGTAACCGCCTTCTTCGGCTGGATGAATAATAGCTTTGATTTTCATCAGGTTCAGAATTTTTGAAAACTTATCTCTTATTTTAATATGAATATGGAAGTTGGGTTTCCTTGCGTCAACCCAACCTACAGGCTGACTGTTACAGATTACGGCTTCGATGGTATCGGCTAAGTAGTGCGTTTTCAGCCTTGTCAGGAAAACAGGGCTGGAAATTTTCGATTCAATACAGGTATCACTTGTCCTGTACTCAGCCAATATAAGGGTTCAATCAGGTTATAGGGTTGCCATTTCTCCGAATCTCTGAGAACTGACAGGAACTCCCCGTGAATGATGCGGTTTGCCCGATTAGGACGCGGATCATTTTCTCCTAGCACTCCAAATGAAGAAATAGCGAAAAATTTTAAATTTTCTTTTGGTATTCTTCTCCTTAATATATCTGTGGTTCTTGGTAAATGAATTTCAAATAAATCAGACTCAGGATTAAGTCTTCCTGGCCAAAGCTCTATTCTTTCACATTTACTCATTGCTACTGCTAAGCGAAAGTTTTTCATTCTTTTATATTCGTCGATTAGTTTAGTTAGATTCTCCACAATACGACTATATTGTCTATCACATTCTTCTCGCTGCCATGCTGGCAACAAAATCAGACATCCTACTACATCAGGACTTAAATATTCTTGCCAAAATTCTCTGTACCAACGGTGCAGGTGCATACTAGGTTCATCAATCTCTCCTGGATAATCTTTAAAAACTAGATATAGATCTAGCTCGGTTTTAGAAAATCTTCTTTTTATTTTTATGCCGAAACAAACCTCTATTGGGATGACTGTTGGTGAAAATTCCCCCTCTAAAAGAATATTTTTCGCTTGATATTGAAGTCTAAGCGCACCATCATCACGAGGGTGAATCTCATAATCTCTCTTTTCTTGCAGAACATCCTTCAGCTTTGGCCAATAAGATAATCCAGCTAAATAAGTCGTTTTTCCAGATGCTCTAGGTCCGATAATTACAATATTGTTGCTACCCATATCAAGAAAATTGCTGAATATCTGCTACTGTAACTTAAACAAAAAACAAATCGATAAAAGTCTCAACCCCAAGTAGGGATTGGGATTTACTTCGAGAAACCCAAAATCGCTGAAACCTATATATATCAAGGAAACTAGCAGATCAAGGTTAACGTATTGTCCCGTAAGGGTTTGAGCCTTTCCGTCTGACCGAAAATGCCTAAGTCCCACTACTTGGATTCATTTTACAGAAGATCGCATAAAATAGGAAGAAAAGCCTTTTCAGCGATGCCACCGATGCAGAAACTTACACAGCGTTTAGTTCAGTGGATACCTTTTGGTACAGCCTCCCTATGGACGCTGGATTCTGTTAAACAAGGATTGACGCAGGGAGAGTGGACACAAACTCTGATTCCAACCTTCGTAACGGCGTGTTCGTCTCTCTGGGTTAAGTTTAGTGGCAAGTTTATGGAAACCCTAGAGGAAGAAGCAGAAAGACGAGGGGAAACGAGTGCTCAAACGTTGATTAGGACAATTAATAATATACCATCTAACTTGATACAACTGCGGTCAAAACGAAACTTCCTTAACAAATATTACCAGCAACTCATCTACATCTGTCGGGACTATCTTACCCAGGGATTGGATAAAGACCGCATCTTGAAGTTGGAAAAGGTATTTGTCCCACTCAAGATGGCGACCAAAGAGGCAGTACAGGTCGATCCCAAAATGATTCAGGCGGTAGATAGAAGCGCCAAGAACCCCAAAGAAAAGCAAATTTGGGACTTTTTAGCAGCCATGCAAAATGAAGCAGCTTTCCGTCCCATAGTTATTTTAGGCGCACCGGGGTCAGGGAAGACGACTTTACTCAGGCACATTGCCCTAACTTATGCTACCCAATCTCAACGCAAGATTCACCCGCAAGCACCAAAACTGATTCCCGTGTTGCTGTATCTTAGAGAGGTGAGTCAGGAAATTGAGTTGAGTCAGGAAATTGCCGCTCATAAATTGACTTTACCAGAGTTAATTACCCAACAAATTAAGGGACAACGTAAGATTGATCCCCTCAACCCACCGTTACATTGGTTTGCGGATAAATTACGTCAAAAACAATGTTTGGTACTGTTAGATGGATTGGATGAAGTTGCAGATGAAACTCAGCGCCAGAAAGTTAAAAATTGGGTAGATGAACAGATTCAAACATATCCTGATACGCTTTTTTTGCTAACCTCTAGACCTTACGGTTATAGAAGTGCGCCGCTACAAGAAAGTGTAACTGTGCTAGAGGTAAAACCGTTCAACCTTAAACAAATGCAGCAGTTTGTTAATAACTGGTATTTACAGACAGAAATTATTAGTCGTGCGGGGGAAGAAGATTTAGGGGTGCGTGAAGAGGCGAGAGAACAAGCTGAGGATTTAATTGCGCGTATCCTCAATAGTAAGCCTTTAGCAGATATGGCAGTAAATCCTTTACTACTAACCATGATTGCCACTGTACACCGGAGGGGAAGTGCTTTACCCGGTAAGAGAGTAGAACTATACAAAGAAATTTGTCAAGTATTATTAGAAAAGCGACACCGTGCTAAAAAACTTGCTATTCCCTTAATAGCCACACAAAAGCAAGCTGTATTACAAGTGTTGGCGTTGATGTTAATGCAGAATAACACCAGGGAGTTTAAATTATCAGAAAAAGCACCGTTGATTCAAGCTAAATTAAGAGAAGTAGCGAGTAGTGAAATTACAGCAGAGGAGTTTATTAAGCAGGTGAGAGATGTCTGTGGTTTGTTGGTGGAGAAAGAGAATGATGTCTATGAATTCGCTCATTTGAGTTTTCAAGAATATTTAGCAGCAGTTGAAATCAAAGAAACTCAGCAAGAGAAGCTATTACTTGACAATATTAATCACTCTTGGTGGCACGAAACTATTCGTCTTTATACGGCTCAAAGTAATGCCACTAATATAATTAGTGCTATATTGAACATGGAAGAACCGACTGTTGACACAATGGCACTTGCTTATGAATGTCGAGATGAAGGCTTAAGTGTTGATGAATATGTCAAAAATAAATTAGATGCTAAATTAGAAGAGGATTTAGAAAGTCATCCATGAGTTATAAATTATGAATTGTAAATTATCAAATTTGAATTATGAAAGACACATTTAAACAAGCAGCTAATGTTCTCTTAAAAAGGAGGCTAAATAATTTGGGCTCTTCGGGAATTGTTATGCAAATAATTAACTTAAAATAAAATTCGATGAGAGTGCCTACGCTCAAAAGTATCTGAAATCCATATAGGGAAGGACTTAAGGCATCAACAGGT
>NZ_JAJTDH010000102.1:0-14433 GCF_021300285.1 Microcystis sp. 49638_E5
TCCTCCGTCAACTTCAGCGACGTTTCGGTGAAATACCCCAGAATCTAGAAGAAACCATCCGTAACCTTCCTGTGGAGCGGTTAGAAGACTTAGGACTCGCTTTATTAGACTTTGACACTTTGACAGATTTAGATAACTGGTTGCATCCGTGAACAATAGCGAGCGCATTATCCATCCTTGATTATTCTATCGTCAAGGGGTCCACATCGATCGCCATACTTACCTTGGGTAAAACTAAGCTTTTCAAAGGACGAAAAAGATCACCGATATCAGCCTTTTCTCCCGATAATTTTAACAGAATTTGCCAGCGATAACGGTTAGCCACGCGCATAATTGTTGCGGGTGCAGGTCCCAAAATATCCCAATCGGAACCCAAATTATTAACACATTCCTCCGCAACATTTTCGGCACTTTTCTGCACTGCTTCCCCATCTAAACCACTAAAGCGAATTAAGACTAAACTGCCGTAGGGAGGATAATTTAAGCTCTCTCTCTGCATTAATTCCGTCTCGACAAAACCCTCATAATCGTGGGTTTGTACTGCTCTAATCACAGGATGTTCAGGGGTATAGGTTTGGATAATTACCTTTCCTTCTCTTTCTCCCCTTCCTGCTCTCCCTGCTACTTGAGTTAGGGTTTGAAAAGCGCGTTCGGAGGCGCGATAATCAGAGTGATAAAGTAAACCATCGGCAGCCATAATTCCCACTAAAGTAACTCGCTCGATATCTAATCCTTTGGTGAGCATTTGGGTTCCAACTAGGACATCGAATTCACCATCAGTAAATAGTTTTAATAGTTCCCGGGGAGCATTTTTGTTGCGGGTGGTATCACTATCAAAACGCAAGCAGCGCAAATCGGGAAATTCTTTGGTTAATTCTTGGGTGACTCGCTGAGTGCCAGTGCCGAAAAATTTCAGATAGGGAGAACCGCATTCAGGACATTGTTTTGGATGAATGCGACCATAGTTACAGTAGTGACAGCGTAGTAATTCTTGCGCTCCCGGTTCGGTGTGGTGATAGGAGAGGGAGACATCACAGTGGGGACACTCTAGCACATAACCGCAACTTCGGCAAGATACAAAGGTACTATGTCCGCGGCGACTGACGAATAAAATTGCCTGTTCTCCCTTGTCGCGCAGGGTTTCCAGAGATGAACGCAGGGATTGACTAAACAGGGAACGATTGCCTCGTTGCAATTCCCTTCGCATATCGACGATTTCCACCCGCGGTAAGGGGCGATTTTGGATGCGATCGGGCAAAGATAGGTAAAGACTGGGATTAACTTGGGATTCTAGCCATGTTTCTAGGGATGGTGTCGCCGAGCCTAAAATTACGGGACAATGGTTTAATTGAGCGCGCCATTTAGCCACGGTACGCGCGTGATAGGTGGGGAGTAATTGGGTTTGTTTAAAGCTGCTATCGTGTTCTTCATCGAGGATAATCATGCCTAGATGGGGTAAAGGGGCAAAAATCGCCGATCGCGTCCCGATAATGACTTGCGGGGTTCCTGTCAACATCTGTCGCCAGGTATCGTATCTTTCTCCTTCCGAGAGGGCGCTATGATAAACATAGACTCGATCGCCAAAACGGGCCACAAAGCGATCGGTTAGTTGCGGTGTTAATCCAATTTCGGGGACTAAAACCAAGGCAGATTTACCCGCTGCCAGGACAGGTGCGATCGCCTGTAGATAAACTTCTGTTTTACCCGATCCTGTAACTCCGTGTAAGAGGACGCTTTCACCACCTTTCAGGGTTTGAATGGCTTCTAGGGCTTGTTTTTGACTAGAAGTGAGTGTTTTTGGTTGATCCCTGCTCATAATCGCCGAGGATAAGCGCAGAAATTCCCGATCCTCAATCACCACATAACCCTTGTCAATCAGCGGTTTAAAATGTTTTGTCCCCGCGAGTTGTGCCAATTCTGGCAGCCACATTTCTCCTCCCTGGTGGCGCAAGATTTCGACAATTTTGCGCTGATTTTCGGTTAAATCAGCGGGAAAGTCGGTTATTAGCAGGGTAATGGCTTTTTTTAGCTTAATATTAGGATTTTTGGGCGCTTCTAGATAGCTTTCTACCCAACCGCGCTTAACTAAGTCTCGGATACCGTAATTGGCATTTTTTACCTTTTCTTGCAGGTATTTCGCCGAATAATCGCCTTCTTTTTGATTTTTGAGCAGGGATAAAATCTGACGGGAGAGGGGAGTACAAAAAACTTCCGCACCGGGGGGAATCGCTTCTGGTTTTAATCTGATGCGACGTTGGGAACTTCGCAGTAAACCCGTAGGTAAAGCGACGCGAACAACGGTGATTAAATCCGTTGCGTAGTATTGGGCGATTTTAGTCAATAACTGCCAATAATTATCGGGGAAAAAGCCCTTAGTAATCACATCTTCCACGGGACGAATTTGATTTTCTTCTAGTCCTGCGGGCAAATTTTCGAGAAATCTAAGAGCAATTCCCCCAATTACCTGAGAACCGAAGGGAACGCTTAAAATATCGCCAATTTCTACCGTTAAATCGGGGGGGATACTATAGGTTAATATTTGCTGATCCTCTTGACTATCTCTAGGATAAGGGCGATCGACCAAAACCTCTAACCACGGTTGTCCAGTTGTGGTTAATTGGTAAGGTGTGCGAGGTTCCGCTACAGTTAGAGTAGCACAGCGATCGAGCATGGTTATCAGTTATCAGTTATCAGTGGGAAGTGGGAAGTGGGGAGTGGGAAGTGGGGAGTGGGAAGTGGGGAGATCACTCGCGTTGCGGGGGGGGGGAGAATAGGGTATTTAAATTATAGTTTAAAGCTTGAGGGGAATAAAAATAGCTAATTTTGTCTAAAAACACTTTAAATATTGCTTTTTTGCCCGCAAATTTTGATTTTTAGCCCGTGAAATCTTTCCAAATGATAATTATTGACTATTAGCTATTGAATCAAAGCATAGTTAGTCAAAACTTGAGAATAGTTCTCAATAAAAAAAGCGAAGAATAGTCATAAAAAGCTGACTGCTATCTTGATTGTTAAGAAGCGTGATCTTTACCTAGTCAAATACCAAAAACCTTAGTTAGAGTGTATGAGTAGAAACACAAAAAGTTCCTCCCATTCACCAGAAAATCTTATTGTCTGGTTCGGCGATTTGTAACCATCGACACAGAATCGCGCAATTATATCCCAGAAATTGCCGCCATTAATTAAGAAAACGTTTAAAAAATCTGCTCCCCGAAAATTCAATGTAACAATCAGCCCATTGGGAGAAACCGAGTTTTTCCCCGCTATTATAACCCCACTCCATCCATAACTGCTTATGAAAATCTCTAAACTAGCCTCTGATGATAATTTTAATCAAATCATTGCCCTGGAGACAAATCCTTTAGAACTAGACAGCGTGGATTTTGCTGAAAGAACTGACGAAGATCTGACTGAACCTTTACCGGAAACCCTAAAAACCACTCGTGGGGGTAGTGGAACTGGATACGATAAAGGCAGCAATGAAGATACTGTTGGAGCATTTTTTAAAGAAATGGCCCGTTATCCCCTGCTTAATGCGGAAGAAGAAATTGAATTAGCCTACTCGGTTAAGTTTCTGATGGAAGCGGAAGAAGTGCGCCAAAAACTACAGGAAAATTTACATCGTCCCCCGACAAAAACGGAATGGGCGATCGCTTTACAATTAGATAATGAACGTCAACTGGAAAACCGTCTTTATCGGGGAAGAACAGCTAAACGGAAAATGATTCGTTCTAATTTGCGCTTGGTGGTTTCTATCGCTAAACGCTATTTAAATCGCGGGGTTCCTTTCTTAGATTTAATTCAAGAAGGTGCGATCGGACTCAACCGTGCGGCCGAAAAATTCGATCCCAATAAAGGTTATAAATTCTCTACCTATGCTTATTGGTGGATTCGACAAGCAATCACCCGCACCATTGCTAACGATGCGCGTACAATTCGTTTACCGATTCACATTGTCGAAAAACTCAATAAACTCAAAAAAGCGCAGCGCATTCTCAAGCAAGATTTACAACGCAATCCCAATGAACGGGAACTCGCGGAAGCGTTGGAAATGACTCCCGAACAATTGCGGCAATTATTACAATTGCGTCGTCAATCTCTCTCTTTAAATCATCGTGTAGGGAAGGGAGAAGATACGGAATTAGTGGATCTGTTGGAAGATGATGATCTACAACTTCCCGAAGATAAAATGAATGAGATGATGATGCGTCAGGAAATTTTCGCAGTTTTAAGTGATGTTCTCACCGAACGGGAAAAAGATGTTATCTCTCTCCGTTATGGTTTAGCTACCAGTCAACCCTATACCCTAGAGGAAGTGGGGGGAATGTTCAATTTATCTCGCGAACGAGTACGTCAAATTCAAACTAAAGCGATGCGAAAATTACGTCGTCCTCAAGTCGCGCGTCGTCTGAAAGGATGGTTACATTAATAATTTTTTCTAACTCGTTCTCTCCCCTCTCCTTTTTCCTGGAGAGCTTTTTTTGTCGATATTTAGCTTAAAATTAAGATAAAGTTGATTTTCTCAGTAGATGGTCATAATACCTATGAACGTACATCTTACCCCACAACAAGAGCATCTAATCCAACAGAAAGTGAAAACGGGAAAATATCAATCTCCCGAAGATGAATACGAACGTTTTCAACCCATCGGAGATTAATCTAAAATGGGTGGTTATATCATAAATATACTAGCTATTCAGTCTCTGAATACAATAGGCAATTTTTCAGCTATTTTTTCTAGTTTTGAATAAAATCAAATTAATTCAATATGTCTAAAAATTCTTGGTTAATTCCCGATAATATTTATTTTCTCAACCATGGTTCCTATGGTGCAACCCCTAGAATAGTCTTGGATTATCAGCAACAATTGCGGGAACGAATGGAAAGGCAACCTTTAGCATTTTTGGGGAGAGAATTAGAGGGTTTATTAGATATTGCTAGGCAAAAATTAGCGGATTTAGTCAGTGTAAATAGCGATGATTTAGTCTTTGTTCCCAATGCAACCACAGCAGTGAATGCGGTGTTAAATTCCTTAACTTTTCAGGAAAATGAGGAAATTCTGATCACCGATCAAACCTATAATGCTTGTGCTAATGCAGTTAAACATATAGCTAAAAGATGGGGTTTAAAGGTAATTATCGCTAAAATTCCCTTTCCTGTGCAGTCTCCTTTAGAAATTAGTCAAGCGATTTTAGCATCAGTTTCTCCCCGGACAAAATTAGTAGTTTTAGATCATGTCACCAGTCCCACGGCCTTAATTTGGCCAATCGCAGAAATTGTGCAAGAATTAAATAATCAGGGTATTGATACTCTCATCGATGGCGCTCATGCTTTAGGTTTTTTACCCCTTAATATCGGGGCAATTAATCCCACCTATTATACTGCTAATTGTCATAAGTGGTTATGTAGTGCCAAGGGGGCTGCTTTTCTCTATGTGCGCAGGGATAAACAGGCAATAATTCGACCTTTAACTATTAGCCATGGAGCGAATTCCCCTCGACAAGATCGCTCCCGTTTTCAGTTAGAATTTGCTTGGATGGGAACCGATGATCCCACCGCTTATTTATCAGTGCCAAAAGCGATCGAGTTTTTAAATTCTCTCTCTATTGATGGTTTACTAGGTCTGATGGCGAGGAATCATAATTTGGTTTTAAAAGCCAGAAATTTACTTTGTCGTGCCTTAGAGGTCAATTATCCCTGTCCAGAATCAATGATCGGATCGATGTCTTCAATTCTAATTCCTAGTTATGCTTGGGCAGCAGAAGATTTATCTAGACAACTGTGGGAAAAATATCAGATCGAATTGCCGATAATTCCCTGGGGAGAAGCATCATTAATTGTGAGAATTTCTGCTCACTACTATAATTCGATCGAGCAGTATGAATATTTAGCTGGGGTTTTGAATTACTTGCTATTGGAGCTAAGATAAGCGGGGAGCATCGGAGCAGGGAAAAAAATCCATAACTGAGTTTTTAAAGTTGAATTGGGAGTTAATAACGGACTTGCTATGATAACCGAATAATTGGGCTAAAATGCCTCTTGGACCATAGTTTCCTTGAGCATTTCTAAACCCTTTTTCACCCGACGGGAGACGGTAACAACACTAATGCCTAATTGTTCGGCGGTTTCCCGTTGAGTAAGATCCTTCAGGAAGACAAATTCGAGAATATGACGGGTTTTGTCTTCTAATTGAGCCAGTGCTTGTTGTAAACGAATGCGATCCTCTTGACAAAGTTGAAAGCTGCGATAACCGGGATCGGGAATGAGGTCTTTTAAACAAGTATTATTATCTTCATCGTTATTAACCGTCGCATCGAGACTGAGGGGTTCACGGTTTTGGAAAGCCAGTTTTACCTCTTGCCATTCTTCGAGCGAAATATTTAAAGCGAGGGAGATTTCTGTATCATTGGGTTGACGATTGTGGATAGTTTGGAAATCCCGACGCATATTTGTCGCTTGTCTGCCTAAATCTAACCAACGACGAGGAATACGAACCGTGTAACCCTTATCGCGCAGATAGTGTTGAATTTCGCCGCGAATATAGGGAATGGCGAAAGAACTAAAAGCATGACCTTTGCTGCTGTCAAAACGCTTGATCGCCCGAATTAGTCCCATACAGCCAACCTGCACTAAATCTTCGTAGTTTTCATGGCATTGATTGACCCAATGATGAGCCTCCCTTCTGACTAATCCTAGGTTTAACCGTATAATTTGATCCCGTAACTTATTATCCCCTGTTTTTTGGTATTTTTGAAACAGGGTAAGAGTTTCTAGTTTAATATTTTCTTTATTTGGGACAGACATAGGGCGTTAACAGACTTAAAAAATTATTGACTATAAAAGCTCACTATTGCATAGCTTTGACCAATCCCAACATAGTCTGGATGAGAAGCGGCAGGCAATGACAACAATGTAACTTACTACGATCTTCATCATACAGTCTTTACACAAGGGCTTGTGTGATTTCAAGCAGTCAAGGCAGTATTTAAAGACACAAGTGAGCTAAAACGCTGTAATTAGTCAGCGCAATAAGAATTGTTAAGTACCTAAGCAAAATTAATTACACATATCTAACCACCTCTTGCCTCTTGCCCCTTGCCCCTTGCCTATCTTCACTAGGAAATTAATTTTGCACGACTACTTAACTGAGAAGGGACGGAAGCGACCAGATTATTCCTACAGCCTTTATCGTAAAGGTGAAGTATAGATTAAACCTTGCCGAAGAGCCGGATTTCAAAGGACACAAGTGAGCTAAAACGCTGTAATATCTAGAAAACTATAACTCAAACAAAGGTAAACTCCGATCATTCTTTTTCGGCAATTTCGCCAGTAAACCTAAATGTTCGTAGGCGGCTGCCGTCACCACGCGACCCCGGGCAGTACGATTAAGATAACCTATTTGTAATAAATAAGGCTCATACACCTCCTCGATCGTCTTGGCATCTTCTCCCGTGGCTGCCGCTACCGCTTCCAATCCCACGGGTCTGCCTTGAAACTGTTCGATCATCGTCTTTAATACTAATCGATCGGTCCAATCTAAACCCATAGAATCCACATTTAATTGATTTAATCCCTCAGCGGCTAACTGGGGGGTAATCATAGTTTCTCCCTTCACCTGCACATAGTCGCGCACCCGTTTTAATAAACGATTGGCAATGCGTGGAGTTCCCCGACCGCGACGGGCAATTTCGATCGCACCCGCTTCAGTCATGGGAATATTAAAAATAGTGGCACTTCGGAGAATAATTGTGGTTAATTCCTCAACTGTATAGAAACGCAGACGTTGAATCATGCCAAAACGGTCGCGCAAAGGCGAAGTTAAAGAGCCAACTTTGGTAGTAGCACCGATTAAAGTAAAGGGAGGTAAGGAAATACTGCGAATTTTTGCCGCTTGACCCTTGCCAATCGTCACATCTAGGCGATAATCCTCCATCGCTGGGTATAATAACTCCTCCGTTACCCGATTCAGTCGATGAATTTCGTCGATAAAAAGAATATCCCGGGGTTGAAGATTGATCAGGATGCCGGTAATGTCCCGGGGACGCTCTAAAGCGGGGGCGGCAGTAATGCGGCAATTTACTCCCATCTCAGCCGCTAAAATTAAAGCCATGGTGGTTTTTCCTAACCCCGGCGGTCCGTAGAAGAGCAAATGATCGATCGCTTCTTGTCTAGCTTTGGCCGCGGCGATGGTGACTTTTAGATTAGCCTTTAAGTCCTGTTGACCGATATAATCCTCTAGGGATTGCGGACGAATCTGCGCTTCTGCTTTTTCCGTTTCTTCTATAGTGGGATTGGGAGTGAGCAGATTTTCCTCGGCAGCCGGGGTGGAATTATGCGATCGTTTGATGGCCATTGTTACAATCAAGAGTCTAGGATATGTTAGCGAAGCGGATTTTGCCTTGTTTGGATGTCAATAAAGGTCGGGTAGTTAAAGGGGTTAATTTTGTCAATCTTCAGGATGCTGGCGACCCCGTGGAGTTGGCCCGCTTGTATAATCAGGCAGGGGCTGATGAGTTGGTTTTTCTTGATATTACTGCTACCCATGAAGATCGCGACACGATTATTGATGTAGTCTATCGCACGGCGGAACAGGTTTTTATTCCTCTGACAGTGGGTGGGGGCATCCAATCCTTAGAAAATATTAAAAATTTGTTAAGAGCCGGGGCCGATAAAGTCAGCATTAACTCGGCTGCCGTGCGCGAGCCGGAATTGCTCGATCGAGCCAGCGATCGCTTTGGGAAACAGTGCATTGTGGTGGCGATCGATGCTAGACGACGTAAGGATGTGCATAACCCCGGTTGGGAGGTTTATGTTCGGGGTGGACGCGAAAATACGGGTATTGATGCTTTATTATGGGCCCAAGAAGTGGAAAAACGCGGGGCAGGTGAGTTGTTAGTTACCAGTATGGATGCCGACGGCACGCAAGCGGGTTATGATCTGGAATTGACAAAAGCGATCGCTGAAAGGGTGGAGATTCCTGTGATTGCTTCGGGAGGAGCGGGTAATTGTCAGCATATTTACGAAGCATTGACGGAAGGGCGGGCAGAAGCTGCTTTATTGGCTTCTTTGCTCCATTATGGTCAATTAACCATCGCTGAGGTCAAAAATTATCTGCACAATCAACAAGTACCCGTGCGTTAGCCAGGGAAAATGAGGGCAAGATTAGCAGAACTTAATCTCGTGATTGAGTCGGTTAATGTTATTAGTTGCTGCCGATTTCTTCGGACTGAAACCCAAGAAGAGCAAGGTTTACAGCTATTACTGAAAGCTAATGGCTGACGGCTGCCAGCCGCGATCGAGCAACCGGCAAAAATCCCTGTTTTTAACTTCAGTCCGATTATCCCCAGGGAAAATTATGTATTAGAATAGAGGAAAGTTAACAAAATTTAAAATATGTTAGTTCCGATTCTCATCTTTGACCTCGGTCTTGTGGCTTGGTCATTGCATCTGATGCAGCAAGCGTTCGACAAGCAAGAGTTTTCCTTGATGCTGGCGGGAACCTTAGTGGCAGCAGCGGCAGTGGCTATGTTAGTAGTTTATTTCCTCATGGGTCACTGTTTAACCTATTTAACCCAAATTTCGGCTCCTGTCTAAATGGGGGCAATTTTTTCACCATTGTCAATGAGCGATCGCCTTTTGATTGACAAATTTTTTTCTCGTCACCCCTTGACAAAATGATTCTATTTAAGCTATATTCAAAAATGGTCTTCGCGGGGTTATAGCTCAGTTGGTAGAGCACCTCAATGGCATTGAGGGGGTCAGCGGTTCGAATCCGCTTAGCTCCATACAGTTAGGATAAGAGTTTCAGGGTTACTGGAACCAAAAAAGTAACGAGGAGATGCTAGATTGAAAGAGGATTTCTGGTTAGAAAAGTCTCTTTTTACCTCGGGTTTGCTGAATAAATCTAAAAACCTTGTTGGATAAGGCTTTTAGACTTTTTTTCCCTGAAAAAGTGCCTACCATTGGAGTGATTGGGGGGAAAATTTAGGGATTTTTTCCCTATTAGTTATATGATAGAGCTTTTTAAGCAACTACCTCGTTGGTTGCGGCTAAGTCTAGTTTTTCCGCTCTTATTTCTCAATGGTTGGTTATTATTCCAATTATTTAGCTACCTAGAACCCTTAGTCAGTATTTTTGTCACTGCTAGTTTACTAGCTTTTGTCTTAGATGTTCCCATCAAACTGCTGCAAAGACGCGGGGTTAATCGCAGTGGTTCGATCGCTATTGTCTTTTTAATTGCCCTATTAATTTTGATTGTTTTAGGTTTAATTTTAATTCCCCAGATTGTCGAACAATTAAGCAGTTTAATCAATAGTTTGCCCCAGTGGATCGAGTCGGGAACCGAACAGATACAAAATTTAGAAAAGTGGGATAAAACTCAGAAATATGCGATTTATATCGAGCAATCAATCACCCAGTTATCGGAACGACTAACCAATGTTTTACAAACTCTTAGCACTCAATTACTAAGCTTTGTGCTGGGAACTATCAACAGTATCCTAAACATTCTCTTTGTTCTAGTTCTCACCGTCTTTCTGGTTCTCTATGGCGAACAAATTTGGGAGGGAATTTTAAGTTGGATTCCCTCTCCCTGGAATTTCAAATTAAGAACGATTATTCGTCAAACTTTTGAAACCTATTTTGCCGGTCAAACCATTTTAGCGGGAATTCTCAGCCTTGCTCAAATTTTTGTTTTTGTGGTTCTCAAGGTTGATTATGCCCTATTATTCGGGGTGGCGATCGGTCTAACTACATTAATTCCTTTTGCCAGTGCCTTCACCATTATTGGCATTAGTACCCTACTGATGTTTCAAGATTTTTGGCTAGGATTAAAGGTTTTGACCCTGACTATTATTGTCGGTCAAATTAATGATAATGTCATCGCCCCTCGGTTAATGGGAGGTATGATCGGACTTAATCCCGTCTGGATTATTCTATCTCTTTTTATCGGGGGCAAAGTGGCAGGAATTCTCGGTTTATTGATAGCAGTTCCCATCGCTAGTGTGCTGAAAAGTACCATTGATATCATCCGCTCCCAGCAGCGGGAAAAAGAACCGGTAGTTTTCCTAGAAGAAACGGTGAAAAATTCCTCGGAGGAGAGCAAATAATCATAAATCCTGTTTTTTCAGTGAACAGTAAACAGTAATGAGTGAATTGAAAACTCACATCTGCTAACTGCTAACTGATAACTGATAACTGATAACTGTTATGAGCGGCTAATTTCTTCGAGAATAGCCATCGCTTCCGTCACCCTATCCCTAGGGATAAATAAATGATCGTGATAATAACCAGAAATGACATTGACGCTAATTGCTGCTGCGGCCAGTTTCTCGCTAATCACCGCTAAAAATCCCACCGCCGCTAAACTAGAATGCACAGAAAGAGTAATTTGTCTATAAATATATTTGTACTGCAAGCTTGTGCGATCAGCTTGCTGACGGGGAATAATCACCGTTAGGCCTTCCTCTTCCTGAAATTGGCAGATAGGGGTTAATTGTAGCTGTTCTAGTTCTGTTGCTGTTAGGGAAGAAAAAACGAATTCTTCGGTATTTAGGATTGGTTTCAGGGATTGGAGCAGAATATCGAGATTAGTTTCACCTTCCTTCGGTTTTTCTGGCGATTTTTTCGCCTCGTCCATACAATGATTGGCAGCAGCGTCAGCCAAACTATTTTTAGCTCGTTCAATCCAGCGCCAGCTAATGCGATCGAATTGGGCGACTAATTGACAAGTACGCTGATAAAAGGGACGTAAACTATCGCTTTTTACCTTCCAGTCTCCCTTAACTTGATTAATGACTAATTGACTATCTCCGCGAATTTCTAGGCTTTTTAAGCCTAATTCTTGGGCTTTTTCCAATCCAATAATCAATCCCGTGTATTCAGCCTCGTTATTAGTGGCTCTCTCCATATATCTAGTCGTTGTCAAGGAATTACCCTCGGCTAAAACTATTACCGCTGCACCGGCTGCGCTCCCCGGATTGCCGCGAGAACCACCATCAAAATAGAGAATTGCTGAATTATCGGTTTTTTGAGCTTTTTTATCCATAATTTTCGTTAATAAATCTTGTTATCTCCATTTTTATCTCTTTGACAATTCTAGGCGGTAGGGATTCCGGGATCGGCAAAGCGGACAAGCAAGATTTTAGCTGATCGCCGCTGCCGGGTAACTTTTTTTTCTTCGGGTTATTGACAATTATTTGCAGTTGTCGGTTATACTGAGAACAGCAGCCTAGAGTTATATTGCTAATAGTTCTCAATTAAAAGCCCCATGGGTATAGACAAATGGCCATCGGAAGGTGAGAAAATCTTCAATATTAGTGCTTGGGATCCCTGGCAGGTCTACCACTGGCTCCAGACCCTAGACATTGAATGTAAATGCTCGCTCCATCAGCTTTTGCCAGTTCGCATCGAGGGACAGGATCAACTTTTACAGCTGTGGATTGTCCTGCGATGGGTAGAGGCTTCCCAAGGCTGTTTAATCCCTTGGCTGGAAACCTGTTGGCGGGTATAATCCTTGAGAAAAATTAGCAATCTGAGAGTAAAAAGTGAGAAAGTATGTCAAAATCTGTAACTACCATGGTTCCCTTTCAAGTGGTCGGTCAATTCCTCGGTTTTGTCCTCAAGGACGGATATAAGGTAAAATACCTGAGAATCAGTGTTGATAAACGGGAATATTGGTTTAAGCCCGAAAAACCACTGCGAGACCACATACCTCTCAATATTGCTCTCCACTCATGGCTAAAAGTGACGGGAGAAAGTAGTCTTTGTTCAAAAAAGGGAAAATTAAAACTGAGGGTACTAGGGATCGAGCATTTATCTGGCGAAAAAACCCCAGAAGTCGCCCCGGCAAAAGCTAAAAAAGCCACCGTCTTAATCTGTCAGAAGTCCGATTGTTGGAAAAATGGCGGTGCGAGAGTCTGCCAAAGGTTAGAGAGTGGTTTAGAGGAAAAAGGACTGGGAGAAGCGGTGAATATTAAATTAACTGGCTGTTTAAAACAGTGCAAAAAAGGGCCGAATCTGGTGGTTATGCCCGATAAAAAGCATTATAATCAGGTAGCTCCCCAAGATGTCCCCTCCCTAATCGAGCGGCATTTTGCCACTTCTGAGCAAGGGAATAGCCTATCAGTTTAACCGGAAATTTAATCGGCGATCGCTATTGACAAACGATCTTTTTTGTGTATCAAAGGGACGAAGTGCCTAAAATTGTAATAAATTAGGGGTAGAAAAAGTCAATTCTTGCCACCGATAATTTATGACTGCTGCCACTGCAACCTTGTTAATTTCTTGTCCCGACCAGATTGGTCTGGTGGCGAAAATCGCTAATTTTATCTACGCTAATGGCGGCAATATTATCCATGCTGACCAACACACGGATTTTTCGGCGGGATTGTTTCTGATGCGGATAGAATGGCAATTAGAAGGGTTTAATTTACCCCGTGGGATGATCGAACCAGCTTTCGCCGCTATTGCCAAACCTTTGCAGGCTAGTTGGTCCTTACATTTTTCCGATACTGTCCCGCGTCTAGCTATTTGGGTGACAAAACAGGATCATTGTCTCCTCGATTTATTATGGCGACAACACGGGGGAGAAATTAGGGCAGAAATTCCTTTAATTATTAGCAATCATCCAGAATTACACTCAGTTGCCAATCAATTTGGTATTGATTTTTATCATCTTCCCGTTACCGCCGAAACCAAGATTGAACAGGAAGCCAGACAATTAGAGTTACTGCGGCAATACCAGATAGATTTAGTGATTTTAGCTAAATATATGCAGGTTCTCACCCCAGATTTTATTAACTTTTTCCCCAATATTATCAATATTCATCATTCTTTTTTACCGGCTTTTGCGGGAGCCAATCCCTATCAACGGGCCTACGATCGAGGGGTAAAAATTATTGGAGCTACCGCCCATTATATCACTGCCGATCTCGATCAGGGGCCGATTATCGAGCAGGATGTGGTCAGAGTTAGCCATCGCGATACCGTAGGAGATTTAATTCGTCAAGGTAAGGATTTAGAAAGGGTGGTGTTAGCGCGAGCGGTACGTTTACACTTGCAAAATCGCGTTTTGGTTTACGCTAATCGCACGGTAGTATTCGCTTAAAATGGGATAAGATGTACTTGACAAAAAAGAGAGCATTGAAGCTTAAAAATTAGGAATTATCGGCGCAATTGACTAAAATAGTAATAGACCAGATCAGAAGGAAAAAATTATCTATGGCAACTACATCCGAAGACGTATGGCAACTCTTAGCCGAATTAACTACCGCTCAAAAAGAAACTGACCGACAACTCAAGGAAACTGACCGACAACTTAAGGAAGTTAGTCAACAACAGAAGGAGACTGAACTACTATTGAAGGAAGTTAGTCAACAACAGAAGGAAAACGCCCAACAACAGAAAGAAACTGACAAACAACTCAAAGAACTG
>NZ_JAJTDH010000103.1:0-9753 GCF_021300285.1 Microcystis sp. 49638_E5
CTGTTGCTGTCAGGGAGACTGTCACCGTGCTACCAGAATTATTAGCCAGAGCCGGGGGATTATTAAGCTGGGTAGCCAGTAATTCAAGAGAGCCAGTCTGAGATGTTGAGACAATAGAAGCTAAAACCATAAAAAGAGATACCTCGTTTCTCGTTTCAATTGACGGATAAAGCCAAGGCAGTTATTCCACTCTTGAGCTTGACTGATCCTAAATTATATTGATATAGTAGTCAAGTGTACATGGCCACAGTATATACAAAAGTTAATGATTAAACAGCCCATCGCAATTGTTGGTATGGGATGTCGTTTTCCCGGAGCCAATAATCCTAGTGAATTTTGGGAGATACTCCAAAATGGCGTACATAAGATAACTAAAGACCCTATAGATCGCCCTACGCAGATGACAGGTTGGGCGGGATTTCTCGATGGCATAGATAAATTTGATGCGGCGTTTTTTGGCATTTCTTCGGAAGAAGCGATCAAGATGGATCCTCAACACAGACTTTTGTTAGAAACCTCTTGGGAAGCCTTAGAAGACGCTGGGCTAGTTCCCGCTAATTTAGCAGGGACCGATACTGGCGTTTTTATTGGGCTTTCTGGTAGTGAATATCCGAATTTATTAATTGAAGATTCAACCTTTAATACCACCATTGGAACTCTCGACTGTATGTTAGCCAATAGGATTTCTTCCTATTTTGATTTTCAGGGTTTAAGTCTAACAATAAATACCGCTTGTTCTTCTGTATTAGTGGCCATAGATAGTGCCTGCCAAAGCTTATGGAATGAAGACATTTGTTTGGCTTTAGTCGGTGGTACACATCTAACTTTTTCTCCCGTGATTGCCTCTAGATATGTCAATGCGGGTTTGATTTCTGCCGATGGTTTGTGTAAAACTTTTGATGCTAAAGCGGATGGTTATGTTCGGGGCGAGTGTATCGGAGTCGTTGTCTTAAAACTTCTATCCCAAGCTCAAGCGGATGGCGATCGCATTTATGCTGTGATTCGGGGGAGTGGCGTTAATCACAATGGTAGTGGTAATGGCTTGACCGCACCCAATATGCAAGCCCAGATTGCTCTCTTGCAAAAAGTTTATCAACGGGCAGAAATTAATCCCAATTCTATTAATTATATTGAAGCTAACGGTACGGCAACGCCCATTGGAGATGCCCTAGAAATGAAGGCATTAGGAACAGTAGTTGGCAAAGATCGAACTGCTGATAATCCCTGTCGGGTGGGCAGTGTAAAAACCAATATTGGTCATACAGAAGGTGCTTCTGGTATTGCGGGGTTGATTAAAGTTGCTCTTTCCCTCTATCACCGTCAAATACCCCCCACTTTACATTGTCAAGAGCCTAATCCTGCCATTCCTTTTGCCAAACTAGGACTAAAAGTACAACAAACCTTAGAAACTTTACCCGAAGAAACAGGGCCAATTCGAGCAGGGGTTAGTTCTTTTAGTCTGGGGGGAACGAATGCTCATCTGATATTAGAATCAGTCCCGTCTCAAGCAAAAGCTGAACCTAATCTTTCTCCTTTACAAGTTTTTACCCTAACCGCCAAGACTTCTACTGCTTTACAAGCTTTGGTGCAACGTTATCAATCTTTCCTAGAAGATAACCCTGAAGTCGCTTTGTCCGATATTTGTTTTATGGCTAATACTAGGCGATCTCAATTCTCCCACCGTCTAGCTATGATCACTGAATCAAAAGAACAATTGCAAGAGCAACTAAATATGATTGTTCGCCAAGAAGCATTATCAAGTGTATTCAGTGGACAAGTTATAAGGCAAAAATCCGCACCAATTTGTTTTATTTTTTCTGGAAAAAGCCAGAAACTTAAACTAATTATTAAATCCCTTGCTCAAAGTCATCCAGCCATCTATTCATTGCTAGAAGAATTGCAACCACTTATTTCTTCTTATTCGACAAGATCATTTTTTCAATTAATAGAAGAAGAAAATTTAGAAAACCCTTTTCTTAGCCAAGTAGTCAACTTTATCTGTGAATATGCGATGACTCAATTATGGCAATACTGGGGAATAAAACCAGCAATCTGTATAGGTTATGGTCTGGGAAATTATGCTGCTTTAGTATTGGCGGGAATTTTAACTGTAGAAGAGGCAATTTCTTTAATCATAGAAGATAAAAAAATTGAATCACCTCCCAAGTTTCAAGCCGCAAAAATTCCCGTAATTTTACCGATCAGTGGTAAGACAATTAAAATTCATGAAACTATTGACTATAAGCAGTGGCAAAAAGAATTTAATGTCAATAACATGAACGCAGAAAATTTACCTAGCCTATTATCAGACTCTAATGTAATTTTGCTAGATCTATGTTCTCTGGAGATCAAAAGTCATGATTATCTCAAACAGCTTGATGATTATAACATAAAAAGTCCTGAAGAAATAAAAAGTTTTGATTATTTATATTATTTATTTTCCACTTTAATCAAATTCTGGTTAATGGGGGTGAAAATTGATTGGCCTAAAGTTTCAAACTATCAACAATGTTATCCTATTTCAGTCCCTACCTATCCCTTTGAGGGTCAATCATACTGGATTGATGTATCACCTAAAATACCAAATAAACAAAGCATCCATAATCAAGAGAACTATTTGAAGGGACAACGAAGCAATAATCAAGAGAACTATTTGAATGTAGAATTTATCGCTCCTCGTGATAATTTAGAGATGCAATTGACCGAGATTTGGCGAGAAGTTTTAGGAATCCAGACTATCGGAGTCAAAGACAATTTCTTCAATTTAGGGGGACGCTCTCTGGTGGCGGTCAAGCTATTCGCTCAAATCGAAAAAGTCTTCAAGGTCAATCTACCATTAGTCACCCTTTTCCAAGCTCCAACGGTTGAGCAGATAGCTAGGATTCTCCGGGAGAAAGCGGTTGAAACTGACCCCCAGACTCACAGCCTTAGACTTGAAAGCCAACTAAATCCTCAGTCTTCTCTAGTAGCCATGCAGTCGAGTGGCGCGAAAAGACCATTTTTTCTCGTCCCCGGTGGCGGCGGCGGCGAAAATGAATTAATCATCTATGCCAAATTAGTCTATCTTTTGGGTCAAGAACGGCCTGTTTATGGATTCCAAGCAAGGGGTTGGGACGGAATCGAAAATCCTCACAATACTGTAGAGGCTATGGCAACCGACTACATCAAAGAAATCCGTACCGTCCAACCCGAAGGACCTTATCTTCTCGGAGGTGAATGTATAGGCGGACTTGTCGCTTTGGAAATGGCACAACAGCTAGTCGCACAAGGACAGAAAGTGGGATTATTAGTTTTTCTCGATACACCTGTTCCAACTCTGCCGAGAAAACTCCGCTATCAGGTGGAGAAATTTTTCCAAATTCCAAGAATTCGCCATCATCTCAGAGAACTCAAATCCTCAGGGAAAGGAGAGAGTCTCACCTATATTTTTAACCAAGCATCAAAGGTGAAGGAAAAGCTGGCAGAAGACAGCTTCAGTCGCCACCGAAAAAAAGTTGCCAAAAACTACATAAAAATGATTATGCACTACAGACCACAAACCTATTCTGGTGGAATTACCTGGTTAGTCACTGAAAGTTTTTATCCCAAGGCTCAAAATCAGGGGTGGAACCATCTAGCCGGAGGAGAACTGGAAATTCACCGGATTCCAGGAACTCACGACTCTTATCTCGGTGACAATGTCGAGACTACGGCTGAAAGGCTTAAAGCTTGCCTTGACGAAGCGCAGGCAGATGATTGAAACCCGAATCAGGATATACTCTACCACGGCTGGCTTGTCTGAATTCGCCGCCAATATTTTTAATTTTGAATGACTTATGAAGGCTCCAGTGGCTTTTTTTATCTTTAACCGACCTCAACTGACAGCAAAGGTATTTGAAGGGATTCGTCAGGCCAAACCCAACAAACTGTTTATCATTGCCGACGGTCCGCGCTCCGCTCGACCAGACGACCGCGACAAGTGCGCTGCCACCCGTGCCGTTGTCAAACAAATCGATTGGGACTGTGAAGTATTCAGGAACTATTCAGAGGTTAATCTAGGCTGCGGACGCAGGGTATCTACAGGTATTAGCTGGGTTTTTGAGCAAGTCGAGGAAGCCATCATCCTAGAGGACGACTGCCTCCCCCACCCAACTTTTTTTCCATTTTGCGAACAACTATTGGAGAAATATAGAAATGAGCCAAAAATAATGAGTATCAGCGGAACTAACTGGTTAGGACAATGGAAACCAGAGCAGCAGAGTTATCATTTTTCCTTTTGTGGGGGCATTTGGGGATGGGCCACTTGGAAAAGAGCTTGGCAAGGCTATGACTATGAGATTAAATTATGGTCAAACCGAAAAATCAGGCAAGAAATTAAAGATTTTATCGAGGATGAACAAATATTTAAATGGTACGACCAAGTTTTCTCCCAAGCCTATAGAGGAGAAATTGATACTTGGGACTATCAGTGGATGTTTCAATGCCTTTTCCACTCAGGATTAGAAGTGGTTCCCTCAGTCAACTTAATTTCTAATATTGGCTTCGGGGAAGAAGCATCCCATACTAAAAAACCCGATGATTTCAGAAGCAATCTTCCCCAGCACTCTATGTTATTTCCGCTGAAGGAAGCCAAGGAATTAGTAATAGACAGAGAATATGGCAAACAAGTAGTAAAAAAACTTTCTATCAATAGCCATCTCCTTGTCAGATTGAAAAATAAAATCAAGAGGTGGTCAGCTGGGTAAGCGCATCTTAACAATCCTTGACAAAATTAACTTTATGTGAGTTGCTCACCCAGAGGGCGATTCAGGAATATTTGAGTGGAATTTGCCATCTCAATTGTTAAGCAAGAATCGACCAACTGTTAAGATTTCGTAACTATTCTGATTGACTGGTATCACCTGAAATGCCCACGCGGATCACAAAATTGGCCAATTGTCAATCAGGAGGCTCCGAGGCAGGAGAGGAGACTATTTTTATTTATTCTCCCATCTCCCATCTCCTCACACCCTACACCCCACATCCCACACCCCACACCCCACACCCCACACCCCACACCCCACTTCTCCAACAATTGTAAAGAAATGTTACAATTATGCCGTTATAACAGCTTACCATCTTGACAGGAGGGAAAGACAGTGGTTATAGTAGAGACACATACCCGGGTAAACCAATTTAGTGATATGCAAGACAAGCAAAAAGTCACACTGTACCTTCCCCCTGGAGTCCATCGTCAACTAAAAATAAGGGCTGCGATCGATGAAGAATCGATGTCAGGTCTGGTGGAAAAAGCGATCGCTTTCTACCTAAAATACCCCGAAAAGGTAGAAGAAATCGAAGCCGCCGCCTATGGCAAAACCTATCAGGTTCATGTCTGTCCCGAGTGTGATGCCGCGTTAGTAATGAAAGAAGATCGGCTAAGGTCGATCAAACGCCAGCCCGGAATAGTCGGCGACGAGTTCCCGCTCGAAGTTCCCGAACCCGTCGGCGCCCAAGCAACCGCAGAGGGAGAAGCAGCCTTAGTTCCCTGCTAAACTCTCAGTAGCCGAACAAGGCATCTACAGCCATCAGCCGCCCAAGGTCAAAACCGTTACCACAAATAGGGTCGATGTTATGAAAGAAGAGCTAGAAATTCTCGTCAAGGCTCAGTATCCCCTGATTTACCTCGTCACCTCCGAGGAGGAAAGGGCGGAAGAAGCCATCAGCAAAATAGCCCAACTAAATACACAACATCGACGGGTGTTTGTCTGGACTGTTACCCACGGCATGATCGAACTGGGTCAACCGCGCCAAACCAGTCAACATAATACCGTATCTCCAGAAGCGGCGATCGAATGGGTATTGCGTCAACGGGAAGCGGGCATCTACATCTTCAAAGACCTGCATCCGTTCATCACTTCCGCTCCGGTCAATCGCTGGTTAAGAGATGCGATCGCCAGCTTTAAAGGAACCGAAAAAATCATTATTTTAATGTCTCCCCTGCAAGAAGTCCCCATAGAACTAGAGAAAGACGTAGTAGTTCTAGATTTTCCCCTGCCGGACATGGGAGAGTTAGATACGGTACTCTCGCAACACCTAGGCAAAAATCAAAATCGTCGTACCACCACAGAGGTCCGGGAAAAACTCCTGAAAGCGGCCTTGGGCTTAACCAAAGATGAAGCCGAAAAAGTTTACCGGAAAGCCTATGTAAAAGCGAACAAACTCACGGAAGACGAGGTAGAAATCGTCCTTTCCGAGAAAAAACAACTGATTCGCCGCAACGGAATTTTAGAATACGTTGAAGAGGACGAGACCATCAATGCCGTCGGCGGTCTGGAAGAATTAAAAAGATGGTTAAAACAGCGCTCAAATGCCTTTACAGAAAGAGCCAGAGGTTACGGACTCCCCCAACCGAAAGGGATGCTAATTTTAGGAGTACCAGGCTGTGGTAAGTCCTTAATCGCTAAAACCACCTCGCGTCTCTGGAGTTTACCGCTCCTGCGCTTAGATATGGGACGGGTTTACGATGGTTCCATGGTGGGACGGTCCGAGGCTAACCTGCGTAATGCCTTAAAAACTGCCGAATCCATCTCTCCGGCCATTCTTTTCATCGATGAATTAGATAAAGCTTTTGCCGGTGGCACGGGATCCGCCGATTCCGATGGGGGAACCTCTAGCCGCATCTTCGGCTCCTTCCTGACTTGGATGCAGGAAAAAACCTCGCCCGTCTTCGTCATGGCCACAGCTAACCGGATTGAACGGCTACCCGGGGAATTTCTCCGCAAGGGGCGCTTCGATGAAATCTTCTTTGTCGATTTGCCCAATTCCGAAGAAAGACAAGATATCTTTAATATTCACCTGACTAAACGACGCTCCGACATTTCTCGCTTCGATTTGGAGCAGTTAGCCAAGGTATCCGATGGGTTTTCCGGTGCGGAAATAGAACAGGCGCTGATTGCCGCCATGTATGAGGCCTTCGCCCAAGATCGCGAATTCACGCAATTGGACATTATTGCGGCGATTAAGGCGACTCTGCCCCTATCTCGCACCATGACCGAACAGGTAACTGCCCTGCGTGATTGGGCCAGACAACGCGCCCGACCTGCTTCGGCCTCCGTCGCTGAGTACCAGCGATTGGAGTTCTAACAGACTTTCGCCCGCTCCCAACGGGATGAAAGGCTAGTTCTCAGGGACTAGCAATGCCTCGCAAAGCCGCTTGGCGGCACTCTTTAACTCTCAATCTGTTGTTGTTGATTCTTATCTACAAAGAGGAAATTCCAATGTCTCATTTTAGCACTCTCCGGACCAAAATCACCGATGCCGAAATCCTCAAAGCTTCTCTCCGCGACCTCGGCATTAGCGTAAAAACCGAAGCTGATGTTCGTGGTTACAACGGTCAACGGGTTCGCTCCGACATCGTTGCTGTTCTCGATGGCGAATATGATCTCGGTTGGTCCCGCAACACCGACGGCAGTTTCGATTTAATCGCTGACCTCTGGGGTGTAGCCAAAAAACACAATCAAACCGAATTGATCAACTCGATCAACCAAAAATACGCTGTGAACAAAACCCTATCCGAAGTGAAACAGCGCGGTCTGCAAAACGCTAACGTTAAGCTAGTCGTTCAAAGCTAAGATTTACAGCGCGTTCCCAAGCCTAGGGGTTGACCAGTTCGGTTAACCCTTTTTTCTGTCTGTGGGGTATGTTAAGAATAGTAAAATTAACTTGACAAAAATGCTCCGACCCGAAGAAAGAACTAAACTCGATCCGACCAAAGACAGCGATTTTTATGCTTTTCCCCGCTTCGTCACCCACGTGGATGAGGGTTTTATCGATCGATTAACCGCTCTCTACCGAGAGATATTATCGCCGAATACGCGCATTTTAGACCTGATGAGCAGCTGGGTGTCCCATTTACCGGAGGAGATGGAATTTGAGCATATCGAAGGTCACGGGATGAATGGGGAGGAGTTAGCCAAAAATCCCCGCTTGCATAGTTATTTTGTCCAGGACCTCAATGCACAGCCAAAATTGCCCCTAGGGGATAGTTCTTTTGATGCGGTGTTAATCACGGTGTCGGTGCAGTATTTGCAGTATCCAGAGGCGATTTTTGCGGAACTGTATCGCATTTTAAAGCCTAATGGTCTGGTGGTGGTCAGTTTTTCCAATCGGATGTTTTACCAAAAAGCGATCGCTGCTTGGCGCGATAATAGCGATTTAGGCCGGGTAGCGTTAGTGAAATCCTATTTTAAATCGGTGGCGGGATTTAGGGAAGTACAGGCGATCGTTCGTCCTGCTACTACCCCCAGTTTCCTACAAATGTTAGGAATTATGGTTGCTGATCCCTTCTATGCAGTGATAGGAAAAAAAAATCTTCTCTAGGATTATAGTCATCGTTTGAATTCTTAATCCCTAATGCTCGCCATCCAATGCCGACTCTGACTGACCAGATTTTTTCTCTTGGTTTCACCTCTTTGAACTCTAGGCTGGGGTGAAATGGATTTTCTTTCCAAATCTGGTAATTTTTCTTGGCTGTTTCTTGTACCCTTTGCGGCAAACTTAGAAAAAGTTGACGAAACCTCTTGGTTCTGGATGACTTCATTCTTCCCCAAAGCCTTTATCTTCTGTTCTCCCCTCTTGTTCTTCTATCAGAGCTTCCTGTGCCATTGTTATTAAAGCTCCCAATTCCAGATCCTCGTTGGAAAGGCTTTTCTGCCATTTTAATTCACCTTCAATATCTTCCAGCAATTGTTGAGCAAGTTCATCTTGAAGATGCTCTGGCAGTTTCTGGATTTCTGTGAATGCTTTTTGCAATAGAGTAGTCATGTTTTGTTCATGTTTTACGCGTATTGAACTATTTTACTACTTTTTCTACTCTTGCAATCTAACGGTTTAAGTTTGTCTATAGCTTTATTGTCAACGACTTTAGGGAATAACGGGCTTCAATAAAAGGGCTTCTGAGGGCTGCTCAAGCATTAATAAGCTGTTCGTAATTTAAATTGCTTGTTGAGACGAGGCAAGAGGCAACAGTAAAGGAATTGGAGGAGATTCGGCTAATCTAAGAATAAGCAGTTTAAATAGGGTTTGCTGAATAAATGTGAAATGTAGGCAAGGTAGGGGTTTTGTGGCTTTACGAGCGAAACAGGTGCAAGATTTTTGCGTCTTCATCGGCCCGCGTCCTGTAGGGGCGAAGCATTTGGGCATAACCTATCGGTGAAACCGGAGATTTTCTATCCGAATGCTTCGCCCGTACTTTTTGCCGCAAACCCTAAATATGTCTTAGCTTACCAGCGCGTCCGCTTCGCTCTAATCTCAATCCTGTTGTGGCAACGATATCAGAGTTTTGTTTTTTACTTTTTGAACAGTCAACCAAACATTTAAACCGTCCACAACTGCTGTTGCCGTTGTGCTAGAATGGCGAAAAATTCTCACAATTAATAATTATGTTAGCCGAATTAGCCGCCGCCGAAATCGCTAAAATCGCCTTTGAAGCTGTTATCGGTAAATTAACGGAAGGAGCAATGGATAAAGGTGTAGAATTGTGGCAAAAAATTAAGCAAAAGTTACAAAAGGAACCGGCCGCAGCCAAGGTTTTAGCGGCAGCCGAACAAACTAAATCCGAGGCGATGATTGAACAGCAAGTGGTTCCTTTTTTACAGGTAGAAATGCTCAAAGACACCAATTTTGCCCAAGAAATCCAAACCCTAGCACAACAAATTAAACAAGTTATCAACAGTGGCAATCAAGACAATATCGCCATGAATGCCACAGCTTATGATAATAGTACCGTTAAAA
>NZ_JAJTDH010000104.1:0-27377 GCF_021300285.1 Microcystis sp. 49638_E5
GGTTTTTGTCTTCTTCTTCACTTAAATCAATTTTTAGAGGGGCTGGCAAGGTTTTATTCCTCCTCCATAAAGGGTTCTCTGCTATTTTATAAGTTTTTTCGCCTACCTACTTAATTTTCAGGGAAAAAGTCCCTAAATTTCCCCCCCCCGATCACCCCAAGGTCTGGCACTTTTTGATGGGGAAAAAGTCTAAAATTCCTATCCAACAAGGTTTTTAGATTTATTCAGCAAACCCTAAATAGTAGAGAAAAAGCGAAAAACCTCCGTTATCCTGAACGGAGGCTAGATAATTGATTAACAATGTTTGGCTACAATTTCGCCCCACATTCAGGACAGAATTTATTATTCACACTGTTAACCGCGCCACAACTGGGACAATTGAGCATTTCACAACTTCTGGTGACAATTTTCGGTAAACCAATCATACGCGCATTACTTTGACCGGGGGCGACCATGGGATAACAATTTTCGTCCTTAGTCACGATCGCATTGACCAAAACCGGACCATCATGGGCCAACATTTCGGCAATTTTTGCGGCTAATTCCTCTCGATGGCGAATAGTAATCCCTTTAATGCCGTAAGCTTGGGCTAACAGTTCCACATCCGGCATTCCTACTTCCATATTGGAATTAGAATAACGTTCCCCATAGAAAGCTTCTTGCCATTGACGTACCATACCCTGCCAACCATTATTAATAATAATCGTCTTGGCATGAATATTAAATTGGGTTAGGGTGCCTAATTCCTGTAGATTCATTTGGAAACTGGAATCACCACTAATACAGATGACCTCCTCATCGGCAATGGCCACCTTTACCCCCATAGCAGCTGGTAAACCGAAACCCATCGTCCCCAATCCCGCGCTAGAAATCCAACGTCGGGGTCCATTTTTGAGGAATTGGGCTGCCCACATCTGATGCTGGCCCACATCGGTGGTATAGTAGGCGTGGGGTGCTTGACGACCCACCTCAACGATCACTTCTTGGGGGGAAAGTCTGCCTTCCGGTCGGGGTACTTGCAGGGGATAATCTTGGCGCCAGCGATCAATCTGGGCTAACCAAGCTTGGGTGCGATCGGAATTAGTGGGATAATCAAATTCTCTGGCTTTTTGGAGTATTTGTTCTAAAACTACCCGCACATCCCCGACAATCGGCACGTCAGGGGCGCGATTTTTGCCCACTTCCGCCGGGTCGATATCCACATGGATTACCTTAGCTTTCGAGGCGAATTCGTCCAATTTCCCCGTTACTCGGTCATCAAAACGAGCGCCGACGGCAATTAATAAATCACACCCGGTCACGGCAAAATTAGCGTAGGCGGTGCCATGCATTCCTAACATTCCCACCGAGAGGGGATGATGTTCATCAAAAGCACCGATCCCCATTAACGTGGTGGTAACGGGTAACTGAAAACGCTCGGCAAACTCGGCAATTTGGGCGTGGGCATTCGCTGCGATCGCACCTCCACCAACGTAAAGTAAGGGTTTTTCGGCGGTTTCCAAGAGGTGCAAAGCGGCCTCGATTTGACGGCGATTACCCTTAACCGTGGGACGATAGCCGCTTAGTTTCACATCTCCCGGTTCGACGGGGATATAATCGCACTGTTCTAAACCGACATCTTTGGGAATATCGACTAAAACCGGCCCCGGTCGTCCTGTACTGGCGATGTGGAAGGCTTCAGCGACGATTCTCGCTACTTCCCGGGCATTTCTAGCCACATAGGAATGTTTAACAATCGGGAGAGTAATACCATAAATATCGGTTTCTTGGAAAGCATCGGAACCGATGGCCGCCCGACTCACCTGACCGGTGATAATCACCATCGGGATGGAGTCCATGTGTGCGTTAGCGATGCCTGTCACCAAATTGGTCGCCCCGGGGCCGGAAGTACCGAAACAGACCCCCACTTTGCCGGTGGCCCTAGCGTAGGCATCGGCGGCATGGGCGGCCGCTTGTTCGTGGCGCACTAAGATATGTTGTAATTCTCCCCGTTCTTCAAAGCGGTAGAGTTCGTCATAGATGGGCAGGATCGCACCACCCGGATAACCGAAGATGTGCTTAACACCATGACGTTTGAGACTGTCCATCAAGGCATAAGCACCAGAACAACGCTGGGGAACCGTTGTTAAAGAGTCATTGGGCTTGGGAAGTGATGAAACCACAGGGCAAACCGTCCAATTTCTAACTAGAGGGATAATTGCAATTCTGTTGCCTAGGATGCAACTTGAAAAATAGCAAAATTGATAACCTTATACTTTTAGTGTATTCCATCTCACCTTTTTGGCTGCAGTTTTTTTTCTTTTTGCATCTTACCCATGCAATATCTGGGGAAGTGGGGTAGTGGGAATTATGAATTATGAATTATGAAGTGGGAAGTGGGGAGACCACTTCGTGCGCGTTGCGGGGGGAAGTGAGGAGAGGGGGAATTATGAATTATGAATTATGAAGTGGGAAGTGGGGAGATGGGGAGATGGGGGGATAAGATGATAAATATTGGTGATTTCACCTGATCTTGACTGAGCCTGGGGGTTTTATGAATAGTCTTTTGATTGCGGCTACGGATACCGATGCGGGTAAAACCGTTGTCACCACTGCTTTAGTGGCTTATTGGCAAAAATACTATCCATCGAAGGCCCTGGGGCTGATGAAATTAATGCAAACGGGTCAAGGCGATCGAGAATGGTATGAGGGTTTATTTCAGGGTCAATTAGAAATGATCACACCGCTGCAATATCAAGCACCCTTAGCGCCTCCTGTGGCTGCTGATTTGGAGGGTCGAGATATTCCTTTGGGGACGGTGTGGCAAGCTCTGCTGAACCTACAAAAAAGCCAAGATTTGGTTTTAATTGAGGGTTTGGGGGGTTTAGGTTGTCCTGTCACCCACGAGCTAACTTTGGCGGATTTAGCGGCTCAATGGCGGTTAAAAACGCTTTTGGTGGTGCCGGTGAAATTGGGAGCGATTTCCCAAACGGTGGCTAATATTGCCCTAGCAGAGCAGAAAAAGGTCAATTTGGGCGGAATTATCCTTAATTGTCTCGAACCGCGCACGGAGACGGAGATAGAGCAGTTAACACCGATCGATTTAATTCAATCCTTGACTAATTGTCCAGTTTTAGGTGTTTTTCCCTTTATCGAAGATCGTCGGGATTTGGATAAATTGGCCTCGGTGGTAGCTAGTTGGCCAGAAATTAAGCTGTCAAGCATTTAAATTGCTTGTTGAGACGAGGCAAAAGGCACAAGGCAAAAGGCAAAGCTGATTCCCAGCATCTTTCAATTTGACAACACCCATTGTAGGGCTAATTCATGAATTAGCCCTACAGGACATCGGGGGGGTAAGGGTAGGGTTAATTCATAGTAGGGTTGATTCATTGTAGGGTTAATTCATTGTAGGGTTAATTCATAGTAGGGTTAATTCATGAATTAGCCCTACAGGACATCGGGGGGGTAAGGGAATAAATTAGGGGAAGTCCAGATATTCTTGTTCTGTTAGGGCAAATTCTGGATCGATGATTTTTACTTCATTATAGGTGAGTTGATAGAGTTTGTAAACTAAGTGATCGATCTGCTTTTCTAATTCGCTTGTGTCAGCGTTAGGATCGTCTTTTTTAGCTGTGAGAATTTTATTAACAATTTTTTCTAATGCTATTTGTATTTGTCTTTTAGGAACTACAATTGGAAGTTTAAATAATTGTACTGGCTTTACTTCTGGAAATATTCTCACATCTTCATTAACTAAATCACTATATAAAAAATTCATCAATTTAGAGTTGAGAACAGCCAATAAATATAAATATTGCACTTCTGATTTATTTGGCAACTGAACTATTATTCCACTTTTAAGGCAATACCATTGATCTTCGTCGTAAGCAGCAATGATTCTATTCGCAGTTTGTCGAATTAAAATTTTAGGCTCAGTAAATAATTTTTTGCGCCTAGGTCTTAACATTACATAGTAAGGGATAACACCACTTTTAGTTTCTACTCTATTGTCTAGTTTTTCTTTGTATAAGCTTAAATGTTTAATAATATTGGGATAATTTTTAACATCTAAGTCCGAAGAAAAATAAATTATGACTTTCTCTGATTTAGGCTGTAAACAATAAGAGTTTATTTCTCCTCCAATTATTAGTTTTTTAATTATATCTTTTTCTAATTTCTTACTTTCAGCTTCATCTGATTTAAGTATAAAAGCATCTGCAAGTCCGGGACTAATTCCAGTAGCTACATCTTCAGCAATATCTTTAAGAGTTAGATTACCTGAATAACATTTTTCAATTAATTGATGATGATTTTTAAAAACAAAGCTATAAGCTTGATTAGAAACAAGATTGGATTGATCAATGAGATTATTGATTTTATCTAGCTCAACTGGTAATTTATCTCTTTCCACATCTGATAGATCTGCATATAGAGTTGAGTTGTTTAATATTTTTTTAGAAAAACTAATGATGCAGGTAGGAGTTGTAACATCTTCAAATACTCCATCCCCAAGATTAATGTCTAAGATAAGACTGTAATTACTTAGTATTAATTCTCTACTTTTTTCAAATTCAATTTGATTTAAAAAACTAGAGGGAATTATTAGTGAACACAAAGATTGCTTACCTGTAAGTTCTTGATATCTGTAAGAAAAATAATTAAAAGACTCTGGAGTTCGGACATGAATTCGATCATAATATTTCTTTAAAAACTCTTTTTCTTGGGTTGAAAAATCTACGCCATAAGGAGGATTACCAATTACAACATCAAACCCAACAAAATCCCCGTCATCATTCAACACTTCAGGAAACTCAAACCGCCATTCCAAAGCATTCTTATACAGCTTACCGCTTTCAATATCTGCAATTTCAGCAGTTAGCTTATCAATCTCATTATTTAACTTAGTTACTTTTTTCTCCCGCGCTTTTTGCTCCGTCTTAGTCTCCTCAAACAATAAACCCTGATTTTCCAGATTATAAAGTTCCCCTTGTAATTGACGTAACTTCACCTTCTTAGGATCACTAATTAATAAATTAGCACTAAAACCAGCCTTAATCTTAGCAATCAGCGTTTCCATCTCCCGCTTTTGTCCCTTAGTTTCCGCATTGCGATAAGTCTGGACTGCATTGCGATATTGCTCAATACTAAACTTCTGCTTCTGTAAAACCTGTTTAACATCCACATCCAAAGCAAAGCGACTAATCAAAGAATTACCACACTTGATATTAATATCAATATTTGGCAAAGTTTCTAAATTGCCATCCTCGCGATAATAAGCATTCTTTAAAAGCTCAATCCATAACCGCAACTGACAAATAGTCACGGAATTAGGGTTAATATCCACCCCAAATAAACACCCTTCAATAATCGTCTGTTTCTCATGAAATAAGGCTTGCTGTACCCGTTGCTTTTCTTTATTATTCGGATGATAAGCAAATAAAGTCCCCTCATCATCGTAAACCAATAACTTATCGTTTCGCACCTCTACCCGATAATCTTTTAGCGACTTACCCGAACTATCTAATAAAACCCGTAACTCACTCTTAATCGCGATTATCTCATTCAAAGCTGAAACCAAAAAATGTCCTGAACCCACGGCCGGATCGCAAATCTTCAGGCTATTAATAATAGTATTCGCTTCTCTTTTATCCTCAATTCGTTCATATAAATTATCCAAACTTTGACAATTCCAGCCTTTTACTTCATTAAACTTCTGCACAATCGCTCTTCGTATCGTTTCCCGACACATATACATGGTAATAAAACTCGGCGTATAAAAAGAACCGTCCTTATAACCATTAATCTTTTCAAAAATTAACCCTAATACCGAAGCATTAATTAACTTTTCGCTATCTTCTTGAGGATTTTCTAACTCATCTCGATCGAATTTATAAGCATCCAAAAACTCAAACAAATAAGCCAACGCATTTAACTCACCTACTCGCTTATTACCCTGATTATCTTTTAGCACCGTACCTGCAAAAATGGGTAAAGTTCGCTCCCGCAAATTGCCAATAAAAATCGTTTGCTGTTCCGTCTCCGTTGGTTCAAATAACGAACTATTCAAATAAGGTACATGAGCAAAAGTCGTTTTAACCTTAGCCTCGCGCTTATTTGTCTCCCTGGCTAACACATCAAAAAACAAACTATCGAGATCACTATAACTGGGAACTTTCGCCAAATTGAGAAAGGCAAAATCTCGATCGCCTTGATGATATTTAATTAATTGCGCTTCCAGTAGTTTGAGAAACAAAACCCGATTAATCCAATTAATTGATAACCGCAACGCCACATTAAAAAGCCGTTCCTCATCCGTAGTTCCAAACTCTTCAGGATTTTTTAATTGTGCAATTTTATCTAAACTATCCAACCGACTAATTGCATTTTCAATCAGGGAACCATCACAGCGATCGCCTTCTTTCATTCGTCCAATTAATTTCTTCCCTTTTTCCTTAATTTCCGTCAAACCAATAATATACAAAAGCTCATTATAAAAAGGCTTATTTAAAGTATTACTGTCATTAACAAAAGGTAACTTAAGTAAATGTTCTGGCGAAAGAATCTTGTAAATATCAAGCAAATCTAAATTTTCCAGTTCTCGCAGATCAAAATGAGTAAACTTAATTTGCTCAATAACTTTAGCGATCGCTGGTTCGGCAATTTGTTGATAGAAAAAATCCGTTTTCGTACTACTCAGTCTCCCTGCTTCAAAATCGCCAAACTGGTTAACTAGAGCCTTATTAGCAAAAAACAACTCCTCAAAAATCTTCCCATCAAAAATAAACCACTCATAAACATTTGTTACGATTAAGTGTTTAATCTCAAGATTTTTATCTGTCACCCTTTCGCGGAGAAAATATAAAACTAACTGCTGAAAAGCCTTGGTATTGAGATTATCCAGTCTCGGCATTTCTGCATTTATTGTCCGAGTAGGTTTCTTCGTCTCAAAAATCACCCCCACAGGACTTTTAACATCCTGGTTATTATGAATCACCAGATCGATGCGCTCTTTTGTATTGATAAAATAGCGATCGGTATAATAGGTATTTTTTAAAAAATCTATTAGCAAATTTTTATTAAACTCTTCGGACTTTTTGCTGTCACATTGCTCCAACAAGCGCGTCAAATTAGCTTTAAAAACCTGAATTGTTTCAGTATCAGGCTTGATTTTTAAGTACACCCGATTCAAGGCTTGCTTGAGTTCTCGCTTATTGACGATCATAAAAGTTTACCTCTAGGAAACTACCGATTAATTTTATTATATATAGCATTGCCAAATGATAGGTTAAAATAAGACCTCTTGTAAAAATCAAAAATTGTTGTTAGGGTCAGTAGGCAGTAGCCGGTCGTCAGGAGAATTAGGAATGAATAATAATCAATTAAATAGTCTATTTACAAATTTTATGGGATTTAATCCTTATTTTTGCCGTTTTTGACCCCTCAAAAATTAATTAGGGCTGGCTGAATAAATCTAAAAACCTTGTTGGATAAGGCTTTTAGACTTTTTTCCCCTCAAAAAGTGCCGACCATTGGAGGGAGCGGGGGTAAAATTCAGGGACTTTTTCCCTATACTGGTTCACAGGGGTTTCGAGATTAGTGCTATTTCTCATAAAAACCTACTCCCGCCTACTTTTCCAGCTTTTTGTCCTGTACTTAGATGACTATTCACTATGGTGATCTGCAAGAACCCTTGAATAAATTCTCAACCCTAGTTGAATTACTCCGTTATCGGGCAAGCAGTCAACCGGAACGCCTCGCCTATATTTTTCTGCGAGACGGAGAAATCGAAGAAGCTCGTTTAACCTATGGGGAACTGGATCAAAAGGCTAGGGCGATCGCGGCTCATCTACAATCCTTAGAAGCCAAGGGCGAAAGGGGTTTACTGCTCTATCCCCCAGGACTAGATTTTATTTCAGCTTTTTTTGGTTGCTTGTATGCGGGAGTCGTCGCCATTCCCGCCTATCCACCCCGACGGAATCAAAACCTTTTGCGTTTACAGGCGATTATTGCCGATTCTCAAGCCCGATTTACCTTCACCAATGCCGCTTTATTTCCCAGTTTAAAAAACCAATGGGCTAAAGACTCTGAATTAGGCGCAATGGAATGGATTGTTACCGATGAAATTGACCATCACCTCAGGGAGGATTGGCTAGAACCAACCCTCGAAAAAAACAGTCTCGCTTTTCTACAATACACCTCTGGTTCAACGGGAACTCCAAAGGGAGTAATGGTCAGTCACCATAATTTGTTGATTAATTCAGCCGATTTAGATCGTGGTTGGGGCCATGATCAAGATAGCGTAATGGTCACTTGGCTACCGACCTTCCATGATATGGGTCTGATTTATGGGGTTATTCAGCCTTTGTACAAAGGATTTCTTTGTTACATGATGTCCCCTGCCAGCTTTATGGAACGACCACTACGTTGGTTACAAGCTCTTTCCGATAAACAAGCGACCCATAGTGCGGCCCCCAACTTTGCCTACGATCTCTGTGTACGGAAAATTCCCCCTGAAAAACGGGCTACGTTAGACTTAAGCCATTGGTGCATGGCCTTAAATGGGGCCGAACCCGTCAGAGCGGAGGTACTAAAAAAGTTTGCGGAGGCTTTTCAAGTTTCTGGTTTCAAAGCCACGGCCCTTTGTCCTGGCTACGGTTTGGCAGAAGCCACCCTGAAAGTTACGGCGGTTAGTTATGACAGTCCCCCTTACTTTTATCCCGTTCAGGCTAATGCTTTAGAAAAAAATAAGATTGTGGGATCCACTGAAACGGATACCAATGTGCAGACCCTCGTGGGTTGCGGCTGGACAACGATTGATACTCAAATCGTCATTGTCAATCCTGAAACCCTGAAACCTTGCTCCCCTGAAATTGTCGGCGAAATTTGGGTATCAGGTTCAACAATCGCCCAAGGCTATTGGGGAAAACCTCAAGAGACTCAGGAAACCTTTCAAGCTTATTTGGCAGATACAGGAGCCGGGCCTTTTCTGCGAACAGGAGACTTGGGCTTTATCAAAGACGGTGAATTATTTGTCACAGGTCGGCTCAAGGAAATTATTCTGATTCGAGGACGCAATAATTATCCCCAGGATATTGAATTAACCGTCCAAAATAGTCATCCTGCTCTGCGTCCCAGTTGTGGGGCTGCTTTTACCGTTGAAAACAAGGGCGAAGAAAAGCTCGTAGTCGTTCAGGAAGTGGAGCGCACCTGGCTCCGTAAAGTAGATATAGATGAGGTAAAAAGAGCTATTCGTAAAGCCGTTGTCCAGGAATATGATTTACAGGTTTATGCGATCGCGCTGATCAGGACTGGCAGTTTACCAAAAACCTCTAGCGGTAAAATTCAGCGTCGTGGCTGTCGGGCCAAATTTTTAGAGGGAAGCCTGGAAATTTTGGACAACTGGTTAGTAGCTTACATGACAGAGATGATGGAAGTGGACGAAGATGAGATTGATCTGAGCGTTCCCTTTGATGAATATGGACTGGATTCTTCTATGGCAGTTGCTTTGATCGCTGATCTAGAGGATTGGTTAGGACGAGATTTAGATCGCACCCTGATCTACGATTATCCGACACTAGAAAAGTTGGCGAAACAGGTTAGTCAGTCCTAACATTTTGGGTTGATGGGGTGGCAAGCTGCTTGAAAATGAGACAGGTTGTGGGGTAAGGTGTAGGGAAAAAGCTTGAGACTTTTCCCGAAAGTTGGCTAAAAAATAACACTTTTAGAAAACTTGCGTTTTTTGGATCATCCTAGCAAAGATGGATGATTATAATGAGTTCTGGTAAAGTGAATTGTTCGCCAATCCAAAAACGAAGTGTCCCACTGGGGAGTATTCCCTAAAGGAATCCCATCAAGGTAATCTGACTTCTGACTTGTACCATCAAGAAAGGAAAACCTAGATGAATCCCCCAACAGCTTAACCCAGAACAACTCATTAAAGTTTATCGACTTGAGCAAACTAACAGCTTTAATTGGCCAAAACAAAAATCATTACTACTATTGAGAAATCTAAAATCATGTCGGACAGTAACCCTATTGACAATCAGCAATCCCCTAGAACTCTCAAACTGAATAATACTAATTATCGTCACAATCTCGAATCTGACTATACCGAAAAAATTGAAACCCTTGCAAAAAGTTTTGATTATGCCAGTAATAGTGAGCATCTATGGGGAGACCCCGAACTGTCGATTTTGTATGGAACTCCCCTCTATGAACAAGCTTCCGCTTCTCAAAAGTTAGCTCTCAATCATTTATATTGGGGCGCACAGTATGATTACATTGCTGCTAGTGAAGCCAGTACGATTAACTACAATCAGGTGACGGCGGGTGTCTTTGCTAAGGTCGGTGGCTACGATTCTCTTTGTTTGACCTTGGATCATGAAAGTGATCAAGAAAAGTACCATATCCATGCCTTTCAAACTATTGGTAGTAAAACAAAATTTGCTCTGTTAGGCAAACAGGCTTTTAAGCTGAAACCCAACAAAGATACTACCAGTAAAGCGGATAAAAGTAAGAAAATAACCTCAAGAGTGGGAGAACAAATTTTAAATCTTACTTCGGTTTCCTCCTACTCAGAATTGCAATATAAAGGTTTACGTTCTTTAAGTAAAGCTCTGCTCAACAACTCATCAAAGTATTATTCTTCTCATTTGCTAGATTTAGAGAAAAAAGGTGTATTTCTAAATGCTTCTAACAAAGGCTACTTTGGGGTGGCAAATCCTCAGTTTTTGCTGCAATTTTTTGCCTTTCATTGGGGCAGTTCTCCCTTTTTAGCCTGTCAGCACTATACCTATCGTTTAACGGGTAATATGGGCTTAAAAAACTATGAATATCAATATTCTCGCTATTTGAGAGAACTAGAAAGAAAAGGGGAGTTTATTCCTGTTCCCACAGCAGTTTCCCATTATCATCTTTTAGATGAAGCTTTTCATACCACGACTTCCCAATTGATTGGCCGTGATTTATACAAAGAGTTTTCTAAGCCAACAGCCTATGAACAGTTTATCGGCAATTTAGTTTTTTATCGGATGCAACAAGGCTTTTTAGGAAGTTTATCCTTGGAGATGGTGTCTATTTTCCGACAGGATGCTGCTTTTTTATCCTATTATGATAAGATTTTGCGTTCTCCTTTGTTTGGAATGTCAGCACAGGAGTCTCTATATTGGCTAGAGAAATGTTTATGTCAAGAGCATCAGGGCTTCGATGTACAAGTTAAGTATCATCAAAAAATGCTGAAGAATATGTTACGTTTGACCGATAGTTTGGATTATCTATGGCCAGTTAACCGTGAAATGCGGCTCATGAAAGCTGGGGGGTCAATTGAACGGGCGATCACCAATAACATTAAAGCTTTTCTTCAATTTAAAGAAACTGTAACCGTATTAAATTAGAAAAACCGCAGTGAGGAATTTGAGAGGAATTTGAATGGAACCCATCGCAATTATTGGTCTTGGTTGCCGCTTTCCAGGGGCTGACAATCCAGAGGCTTTCTGGCAACTCATGCGAAATGGGGGGGATGCGATCGCCGATATTCCTCCTGAACGTTGGGATATTGAGCGTTTCTACGATCCCACACCTGCCACTGCCAAGAAGATGTATAGTCGCCAGGGCGGTTTTCTAAAAAATGTCGATCAATTTGACCCACAATTTTTCCGAATTTCTCCCCTAGAAGCCACCTATCTAGACCCTCAACAAAGACTATTACTAGAAGTCACCTGGGAAGCCTTAGAAAATGCTGCAATTGTGCCTGAAACCTTAGCTGGTAGCCAATCAGGGGTTTTTATTGGCATCAGTGATGTGGATTATCATCGCCTAGCCTACCAAAGCTCTGCTAATTTAACGGCCTATGTGGGTACAGGCAACAGCACCAGTATTGCGGCTAACCGTTTATCATATCTGTTTGATTTGCGTGGCCCCAGTTTGTCCGTAGATACCGCTTGCTCTTCTTCCCTCGTCGCCGTTCACCTGGCCTGTCAGAGTTTGCAAAATCAAGAATCGAACCTCTGCTTAGTGGGGGGAGTTAATCTCATTTTGTCGCCAGAGACAACCGTTGTTTTTTCCCAAGCGAGAATGATGGCCCCCGACAGTCGTTGTAAAACCTTTGACGCGAGGGCCGATGGTTATGTGCGCTCGGAAGGCTGTGGAGTAGTCGTACTTAAACGTCTTAGGGATGCCATTCAGGACGGCGATCGCGTTTTAGCAGTGATTGAGGGTTCGGCGGTGAATCAGGATGGTTTAAGTAATGGACTCACGGCCCCTAATGGCCCTGCTCAACAGGCGGTGATTCGTCAGGCCCTGGCAAATGCCCAGGTAAAACCGGCCCAGATTAGCTATGTCGAAGCCCATGGCACGGGGACAGAATTGGGGGATCCGATCGAAGTTAAATCTCTGAAAGCGGTTTTGGGTGAAAAGCGATCGCTCGATCAAACCTGTTGGCTCGGTTCTGTGAAAACCAACATTGGTCATTTAGAAGCGGCGGCGGGAATGGCGGGTCTGATTAAAGTCGTTCTCTGCCTACAACACCAAGAAATTCCCCCTAATCTCCACTTTAAAACCCTTAATCCCTATATTTCCCTAGCTGACACAGCTTTTGCGATTCCCACTCAGGCTCAACCCTGGCGGACCAAACCCCCTAAGCCTGGTGAAAACGGTGTCGAACGACGTTTAGCCGGTATCAGTTCCTTTGGGTTTGGGGGGACAAATTCCCATGTGATTCTTAGCGAAGCTCCTGTCACGGTTAAAAATAATCAACAAAATGGGCAGAAGTTGATGGAACGTCCCTGGCATTTGCTGACTTTATCTGCCAAGAATGAAGAAGCCTTAAAAGCCTTAGTCCATTGTTATCAAAAGTATTTAGCTGATCATCCTGAAATTCCTCTCGCTGATGTTTGTTTTACGGCCAATAGTCGGCGATCGCACTTTAATCATCGTTTAGGAGTAGTAGCTAGAGATCGCTTAGAAATGTTGCAGAAGTTAGAGAACTTTAGTAACCAAGAAAGGATGAGAGAACCGAAGAGTATTAACAAAAAGAAAAAACCTAAAATTGTTTTTCTATTTGCCGGTCAAGGTTCTCAATATGTAGGTATGGGTCGTCAACTGTACGAAACCCAACCCATCTTTCGCCAAACCTTGGATCGCTGTGCTGAAATCCTGCGACCCCATTTAGATCAACCCCTCTTAGAAATTCTTTATCCTGCTGACCTAGAAGCCGAAACAGCGAGTTTTTACCTAGAGCAGACTGCCTATACCCAACCCACTTTATTCGCATTCGAGTATGCCCTAGCACAGTTATGGCGTTCCTGGGGAATAGAACCGGCGGCAGTAATTGGTCACAGTGTCGGTGAATATGTGGCGGCCACTGTTGCCGGAGCCTTAAGTCTAGAAGAAGGGTTAACACTGATTGCCAAACGGGCAAAACTGATGCAATCTCTCCCCAAGGATGGGGCAATGGTTGCTGTCTTTGCCGCAGAAGAGCGGGTTAAAGCAGTTATTCAGCCCTATAGGACTGATGTAGCGATCGCTGCTGTTAATGGACCAGAAAATTTTGTTATTTCAGGAAAAGCGCCGATTATTGCTGAGATTATCATTCATTTAACGGCAGCAGGAATAGAAGTTCGTCCTCTCAAAGTTTCCCATGCTTTTCACTCGCACCTGTTGGAGCCAATTTTAGATTCCTTAGAACAGGAAGCTGCTGCTATTTCCTACCAACCCCTGCAAATTCCCTTAGTTGCTAATTTAACGGGGGAAGTTCTACCAGAAGGAGCAACGATTGAGGCTCGTTACTGGCGAAATCATGCACGCAACCCTGTACAATTTTATGGGAGTATCCAAACGCTGATCGAGCAGAAATTCAGTCTTTTTTTAGAAGTTAGCCCTAAACCGACTTTATCTCGATTGGGTCAACAATGTTGTCCAGAAAAATCAGCCACCTGGCTATTTTCCCTCGCCCCTCCTCAAGAAGATGAACAAAGCCTGCTAAATAGTTTGGCGATTCTCTATGATTGCCAAGGGGCAAAAATAAACTGGGAAGGTTTTCATGTAAACTATTCACAAAATTTACTGGCCTTACCGACCTATCCTTTTCAACGTCAACGCTATTGGCTTGAAACCGTTAAACCGACTTCTGAAGAAACAACCATGACGACCAATGCCACTAATGTCCAAGCTATCTCCAGCAATCAAAAACAACAGGAGATTCTAATCACATTGCAAACCCTAGTGGGAAATTTACTGCAATTGTCCCCTGCTGATGTCAATGTTCATACACCTTTCCTGGAGATGGGGGCAGATTCCATTGTCATGGTTGAGGCGGTCAGACGGATTGAAAATACCTATAACGTTAAAATTGCTATGCGTCAGTTATTTGAGGAGTTATCAAATTTAGATGCTTTAGCTATTTATTTGGCTCAAAATCTGGCTAATGATTTCCAAAATACTCAAGTTAATACCGAGGTGTTTTCTGCGCCCATTGCCTGCTCAAATAACCGATCGCCCAATGTCGTGCTGAGTTCTAATACCAACGGCTTTCAAGGTCAAACGGCTTCTCCAAAGGTTTCGGCGATCGCCGCCCTTGCAGGAATGGGAGGAGCAGGGGGAATGGGAGGAGTTGAAGTGCCTCAAGTTTCTGTGCCACAAACCAGTGCGGTAACAGCCTCAGGTTCAACCGTTTCTAGTTCTGCCCTGGAAAACATTATGGGTCAACAGTTACAACTGATGGCCAAACAGTTAGAGGTCTTGCAAACGGCCAATTTTGCCCCGACGACTCCCCGAACCACAGAAAATTCCCCATCTTCCGTCAGTCAAAATAGGTCAAACGGACTTACACAACAGTTAATTCCCCCCCAGCAATTAGCGGCGAACCTAGAGCCAATAGCCAGTCGCACCCGTCAAACCAGCAATCAAGCTTCTGCTCCTAAACCGACAGTAACAGCCACTCCCTGGGGGCCGAAAAAACCACCCACAGGTGGATTAACTCCCCAACAACAGCAACATCTAGAGGCATTAATTGCTCGCTTTACGGAACGTACCAAAACCTCTAAGCAAATTGTGCAACGTGATCGCCCGCGTTTAGCAGATAGTCGAGCCTCGGTCGGATTCCGTATGTCCATTAAAGAGATGCTCTATCCCATTGTGGCCCAACGTTCTCAAGGATCAAGAATTTGGGATGTGGACGGTAATGAATATATTGATATGACGATGGGGCAAGGGGTAACGCTGTTTGGGCATCAACCAGACTTCATTATGTCGGCCCTACAAAGCCAACTCACTGAAGGCATTCATCTCAATCCGCGATCGCCAATTGTGGGAGAAGTGGCCGCCTTAATTTGTGAACTAACAGGAGCCGAACGAGCTTGTTTTTGCAACTCTGGAACCGAAGCCGTAATGGCCGCTATTCGTATCGCCAGGGCAACAACAGGTCGGAGTAAAATTGCCATCTTTGAAGGCTCCTATCATGGCCATGCGGACGGAACCCTTTTTAGAAACCAAATTATTGATAATCAACCCCACTCCCTTCCCCTAGCTCTAGGGGTTCCCCCCAGCCTTGGTTCCGATGTGGTGGTATTGGACTATGGCAGTGCGGAAGCTCTGAACTATTTACAAACCCAGGGGCAGGATTTAGCGGCGGTCTTAGTAGAACCAATTCAAAGTGGCAATCCTCTACTCCAACCCCAACAATTTCTCCAAAGTCTGCGACAAATTACCAGTCAAATGGGCATTGCCCTGATTTTTGATGAAATGATTACGGGTTTTCGATCGCACCCAGGGGGAGCGCAAGCTTTATTTGGAGTACGGGCGGATATTGCCACCTATGGCAAGGTGATTGCTGGAGGAATGCCCATTGGAGTTGTAGCGGGTAAGGCTCATTATCTGGACGGCATTGATGGGGGAATGTGGCGTTATGGCGATAAATCCTATCCTGGGGTGGACAGAACCTTTTTTGGGGGAACCTTTAATCAGCATCCGTTAGCAATGGTAGCGGCTAGGGCTGTCCTGACCCATTTAAAGGAGCAGGGGCCAGGTCTGCAACAACAATTAACTGAACGCACTGCGGCCTTAGCCGATACACTGAATCATTATTTTCAAGCCGAAGAAGTTCCCATTAAAATCGAACAGTTTAGTTCTTTCTTCCGGTTTGCCCTCTCTGGCAATTTGGATTTACTTTTCTATCACATGGTAGAAAAAGGTATTTATGTCTGGGAATGGCGTAAACATTTTCTTTCAACCGCCCATACGGAAGCCGATCTTGCCCAATTTGTCCAAGCGGTTAAAGATAGCGTCACAGAATTGCGTCAGGGAGGTTTTATCCCCGCAAAAAAGCCCTCCTGGCCAATGCAAAGGCCTCAAACTGATCCCCCCCTAACCCCCCTTGATAAGGGGATTGATCCCCCCCTAACCCCCCTTGATAAGGGGATTGATCCCCCCCTAACCCCCCTTGATAAGGGGGGAGATGTTGATGTCACCCTTGATAAGGGGATTGATCCCCCCCTAACCCCCCTTGATAAGGGGGGAGATGTTGATGTCGCGCTTGATAAGGGGATTGATCCCCCCCTAACCCCCCTTGATAAGGGGGGAGATGTTGATGTCACCCTTGATAAGGGGGGAAATTCTCGTTCTGTTAGTGACAGTAAGTTAGGGAAAGGGAGCGGGTCTCAAGACCAAAAAACGATACAGTTTAGCCTCTACTACTTTGGTAGCTATGAAGCGGAATTTAACCCGAATAAATATAACTTACTGTTTGAAGGAGCTAAATTTGGCGATCGCGCTGGTTTTACAGCCCTTTGGATTCCTGAACGTCATTTCCACGCTTTTGGTGGTTTTTCTCCCAATCCTTCGGTTTTGGCGGCGGCTTTAGCACGGGAAACCAAACAGATTCAACTGCGATCAGGCAGTGTGGTTTTACCGCTACACAATTCCATCCGAGTCGCCGAAGAATGGGCAGTGGTGGACAATCTTTCCCAGGGCCGTGTCGGTATTGCTTTTGCATCGGGTTGGCATCCCCAGGATTTTGTCTTGGCCCCCCAGTCCTTTGGCCAACATCGGGAATTGATGTTCCAAGAAATTGAAACCGTCCAGAAACTTTGGCGAGGGGAAGCGATCGCCGTAACCGACGGAAAGGGTCAAAGGGTAGAGGTTAAAACCTATCCCCAACCGATGCAGTCCCAATTACCCACCTGGATCACTATTGTCAATAATCCCGATACCTATATCAGAGCAGGGGCGATCGGTGCTAATATCCTTACCAATCTGATGGGGCAAAGCGTGGAAGATTTAGCTCGTAATATTGCTCTATATCGTCAATCTTTAGCAGAGCATGGTTATAATCCCGCGTCGGGAACGGTGACAGTTCTCCTGCATACTTTTGTTGGCAAGGATTTAGAACAAGTTCGAGAACAGGCTCGCCAACCCTTTGGGCAATACCTCACCTCCTCTGTCGGACTCTTGCAGAACATGGTCAAGAGCCAGGGCATGAAAGTGGATTTTGAACAGTTAAGAGAAGAAGATCGGGACTTTCTCCTCGCTTCTGCCTATAAACGCTATACAGAAACCAGTGCTTTAATTGGCACACCCGAAACCTGCCGTCAAATTATTGATCATTTGCAGTCCATCGGTGTGGATGAAGTGGCTTGTTTTATTGATTTTGGGGTAGATGAACAAACAGTTTTGGCCAATTTACCCTATCTCCAGTCCCTAAAAGACTTATATCAACCTCATCTCCCCCCTTATCAAGGGGGGTTAGGGGGGGATCAATCCCCTTATCAAGGGGGGTTAGGGGGGGATCAATCCCCTTATCAAGGGGGGTTAGATCAAGGGGAGTTAGGGGGGGATCAAGTCCCTTATCAAGGAGAGTTAGGGGGGGATCAATCCCCTTATCAAGGGGGGTTAGGGGGGAATCAAGTCCCTCTCACCGAAGCCCAACGACAACTGTGGATTTTGGCCCAATTAGGAGACAACGGCTCGACTGCCTATAACCAATCAGTGACATTGCAATTAAGTGGCCCCTTAAATCTCGTTGCGATGACCCAAGCTATTCAACGAATCAGCGATCGCCATGAAGCGTTACGAACCAAAATTAATGCCCAGGGAGATAGTCAAGAAATACTGCCCCAGGTTGAGATTAACTGTCCTATTTTAGACTTCAGTGCTGACCAAGTTTCGCCTCAACAGCAAGCAGAACAATGGTTAAAGGAAGAAAGTCAAAAACCCTTTGATTTGAGCCAGGGTTCTCTCGTGCGTTGGTATATACTCAAATTAGAACCTGAATCGCATTTATTAGTATTAACGGCCCATCACATTATCAGTGACGGTTGGTCAATGGGAGTAATCCTTCGGGAATTAGGAGAGTTATATTCAGCCAAATGTCAGGGTGTTACGGCTAATCTTAAAACCCCAAAACAGTTTCGAGAATTGATTGAATGGCAAAGCCAGCCAAGCCAAGGGGAAGAACTGAAAAAACAGCAAGCCTATTGGTTAACAACGCTTGTCAATCCGACCGTTTTGAATTTACCCACTGACAAACCTCGTCCAGCTTTACCCAGTTACCAAGCCAATCGTCAAAGTCTAACTTTAGATAGCCAATTTACAGAAAAACTAAAGCAATTTAGTCGTAAACAGGGCTGTACTTTTTTAATGACACTGTTATCAGTTTATAACATTCTCATTCATCGTTTGACGGGACAGGATGATATTCTGGTGGGTCTGCCAACGTCTGGACGTGGCCTTTTAGATAGTGAAGGAATGGTGGGTTATTGCACCCATTTTTTACCAATTCGCAGTCAATTAGCGGGTAATCCCACTTTTGCTGATTATCTCAAACAAATGCGGGGGGTTTTGTTATCAGCCTATGAACATCAGGACTATCCCTTTGCCCTCTTGCTCAATCAGTTAGATTTACCGCGTAATACCAGTCGCTCTCCTTTAATTGATGTCAGTTTCAATTTAGAACCAGCCATTAATTTACCCAAAATGAAAGGATTAGAGATTAGTTTACTGCCTCAAAAGGTTAGTTTTAGGGATCGAGATTTGCATTTGAATGTGACAGAAATAGGCGGAGAAGCTCTAATTGACTGTGACTACAATAGGGATTTATTTAAAGATGAAACGATTCAGCGTTGGTTGGGTCATTTCCAAACCTTACTTGAGGCAGTTATTAATGATCCGCGACAAAATTTGCGGGAATTGCCCTTATTAAGTCCTGCTGAACGACAACAGTTATTAGTGGATTGGAATAATACCAAGACCGACTATCCCCAAGATCAGTGCATTCATCAATTATTTGAAGCGCAAGTTGAACGGACTCCTGATGCGATCGCGGTTATTTTTGAAAACCAAAAATTAACCTACAGTGAATTAAATAGTCGAGCCAATCAGTTAGCCCATTATTTACAAAGTTTAGGAGTGGGGCCAGAGGTCTTAGTCGGCATTTCCGTAGAACGTTCTTTGGAAATGATTGTTGGCTTATTAGGGATTCTCAAGGCGGGAGGAGCTTATGTGCCTCTTGATCCTGACTATCCCAATGAACGTCTTCAGTTCATGTTAGAAGACTCTCAAGTGAAAGTCTTAATAACTCAAGAGAAGTTATTAGAATCCATTCCTGACCAGCAACTACAGATTATCTGTTTGGATAGACAATGGGAAAAAATTGCTCAAGAGAGTATATCAAACCTTGAAAGCGGCGCGAAACCAGATAATTTAACCTACATTATCTATACATCAGGCTCCACAGGTCAACCTAAAGGAGTTTTAGTTAATCACGCCAATGTCGTGCGACTGTTTGCAGCAACGGACTCTTGGTATCATTTTAATTCTCAAGATGTCTGGACTTTATTCCATTCCTACACTTTCGACTTTTCTGTCTGGGAAATGTGGGGGGCCTTACTCTATGGTGGCCGATTAGTAATAGTGCCTTATTTGGTTAGTCGTTCCCCCCTATTATTTTTAGAATTGTTGTGTCAAGAGAAAGTCACCATTCTTAATCAAACTCCTGCGGCCTTCCGTCAGTTAATTCAAGCGGAACAGGCAACAGATCACGGTTTAAGTTTACGCTTGGTAATTTTTGGAGGAGAAGCTTTAGAAATCAACAGTTTACAGCCTTGGTTTGAACGACACGGCGACCAAGTTCCCATATTGGTCAATATGTACGGAATTACAGAAACTACTGTCCACGTTACTTATCACCCGTTAAGTATGACTGACTTAAATAACACGGGTAGTGTCATTGGTCGTCATCTTCCCGACTTGCAGGTATATTTACTGGATAAATATTTACAACCTGTACCGATTGGAGTACATGGAGAGATGTATGTGGGCGGTGCAGGAGTAACAAGAGGTTATCTCAATCGTCCTGAATTGACCACAGAGCGATTTATTCCTAGCCCTTTTGATCCCCCCCTAACTTCTCCAAACTCGCCAACGAAGCTACTCTATAAAACGGGGGATTTAGCGCGTTATTTACCCGATGGCAAGATTGAGTATCTAGGGCGCATTGATAATCAGGTAAAAATTCGCGGTTTCCGGATTGAATTGGGGGAAATTGAAGCGGTTTTGCTATCCCATCCCCAGGTACGAGAAGCGGTAGTTTTGGTGAATGAAAGCGATCGCCCTGAAAATCGGGCTTTGGTTGCTTATATTGTTCTTAATGATCCTGCTTGTACGACTCAATCATTACGAGAGTTTGTTAAACGGCAGCTTCCCGACTATATGGTTCCCGTTTATTGGCTGGTGCTGGAAAATTTACCGTTAACCAGCAATGGCAAAATTGATCGTCGGGCTTTACCGTTACCTAATCCAGAGTTAAATCGTTCGGTAGATTATGTGGCTCCAGACAATCCGACCCAGGAAGCGATCGCCGCTATTTTTGGTCAAGTTTTAAAACTGGAAAGAGTGGGAATTGATGATAACTTTTTTGAGATCGGCGGTAATTCTTTGCAAGCCACTCAGGTTATTTCACGGTTACGAGAAAGTTTTGCCCTAGAGTTGCCCCTGCGTCGCCTATTTGAACAACCGACTGTGGCGGATTTGGCTTTAGCCGTGACGGACATTCATGCCACTTTACAAAAATTACAAACCCCTATTGATGATTTATCAGGCGATCGCCAGGAGATCGAAATATGAAATCCATTGAAACCTTTTTGTCAGATTTAGCCAATCAAGATATTAAACTCTGGATGGACGGCGATCGCCTACGTTGTAATGCTCCCCAGGGCCTATTGACCCCAGAGATTCAAACAGAACTGAAAAACCGTAAAGCAGAAATCATTCAATTTCTTGATCAACTAGGTTCAGAGGAGCAAATTAATCCTAGAACCATCCTTCCCATTCCTCGCGATCGCCAATTACCCCTCTCCTTTGCCCAGTCGCGACTCTGGTTCTTGTATCAATTAGAAGGAGCCACGGGAACCTATAACATGACAGGGGCCTTGAGTTTAAGCGGGCCTCTTCAGGTAGAAGCTCTCAAACAAGCCCTAAGAACCATCATTCAGCGTCATGAGTCACTGCGTACCAGTTTTCAGACGGTTGACGGGGTTCCCGTGCAGGTCATTGATCCCCAGCCTATTTGGGAATTGACGATGGTTAATTTGGCTGGAAAGGAGACAGAAGCCGAAAAATTAGCCTATCAGGAATCCCAAACCCCCTTTGATTTAACCCAGAGTCCTTTGTTGAGGGTAACGCTCCTCAAATTGCAGCCAGAAAAGCATATTTTATTAATTAATATGCACCATATTATTTCTGATGGCTGGTCAATCGGTGTTTTTATTCGTGAATTGTCCCATCTCTATGGGGCTTTTGTTGCGGATAAAGAACCAACTTTACCGACGTTACCAATTCAATATGCGGATTTTGCCGTTTGGCAGAGGCAGTGGTTACAGGGTAAAGTTTTAGCGGCTCAATTGGAATATTGGAAGCGACAATTAGCGGATGCTCCTCCTCTGTTGGAACTGCCGACAGATCGCCCTCGTCCCGCGTTCCAAACTTTTCAAGGCAAGATAGAAAGATTTCAGCTAGATAGTCAACTGACCCAAGAATTAAAGGCGTTAAGTCAACAGTCGGGTTGCACCTTATTTATGACGTTGTTAGCCGCTTTTGGGCTACTTTTATCCCGTTATAGTGGTCTTTCAAATATTATCATTGGTTCGCCGATCGCTAATCGTAATCAAGCAGCGATCGAACCTTTGATTGGCTTTTTTGCGAATACCTTGGCGTTAAGAATTAATTTATCAGAAAATCCCAGTTTTTTAGAATTATTAGAACAAGTTAAACAGACAACGTTAGAGGGTTATGCTCACCAAGACCTCCCCTTCGAGATGTTGGTCGAAAAACTACAACCTGACCGTGATTTGAGCAGAAATCCTTTAGTACAAGTCATGTTTGCGCTACAAAATATCTCTCAAGTTACTTGGAATCTTTCGGGTTTAAGTGTTCAAGATTTATCCTTATCAGTGGAAGAAACTGCCAAATTTGATCTAGAAATCCACTATTGGGAAAAGCCAGAAGGTTTAGAGGGGATTTGGCTCTATAGTAGCAACTTATTTGATGCAACGACTATTCAGAGAATGGGACACAATTTTCACAACTTAATCAAGGAAATTATTGCCAATCCTCAAACCAAAGTTAAACAATTACCATTGTTAACAATGGCAGAAACTCATCTATTATCATCTTGGAATGACACTCATGCTGACTATTTAGCAGAATATTTAACTTCAAATAAACCCCAATTATCTATCTATCAGTTAGTTGAAAAACAAGTCTTATTAACGCCTGATTCTGTAGCAGTAATCTTTAGAGATCAACAACTAACCTATACAGAACTAAATGGGCGAGCTAATCAGTTGGCTCATTATTTGCGTTCTTTGGGAGTAAAAACTGATTGTCTAGTCGGTTTATGTGTGGAGCGTTCCTTAGAAATGGTAATAGGGATTTTAGGCACTCTGAAAGCAGGAGCAGCCTATTTACCGCTTGACCCTGAATATCCGACGGAACGTTTAAGTTTTATGGTCAAGGATGCTCAAATTTCTGTGTTATTAAGTCAAGAGAAACTTGTGGAAAAACTACCTGAATATCAGGCAACACGAGTTTATTTAGACACTGATTGGCCCACTATCGCTGAGTTTAGTCGAGACAATTTGAATCTTGAGGTACAGCCCCATAGTCTGGGTTATGTTATCTATACTTCTGGTTCAACAGGACAGCCCAAAGGGGTGATGATGGGTCAACTAGCCCTGTGCAATCTGATTCTTTGGCAATTGCAAAATACGACGGTTACTAACGAGGCTAAAACCCTACAATTTGCACCGATTAGTTTTGATGTTTCATTTCAAGAAATCTTCTCCACTTTGTCTGCGGGAGGAACGTTGGTTTTAATAACAGAAGAACTTAGACGAGATACTTCTGCCTTATTAGATTTGCTAGAAAAGCAAGCAATTGAAAGGCTGTTTTTACCCTTCGTTGCTCTACAGCAATTAGCAGAAGTCAGCGTTAGTCGTAATTTTTGGGTAAGCAGTTTACGAGAAGTCATCACAGCAGGAGAACAATTACAAATCACATCGGCGATCGCTGCTTGGTTTAGAGGCTTAGAAAATTGTACTTTACATAATCATTATGGGCCGTCAGAAAGTCATGTTGTTACCAGTTTTACCCTGACCAATCCAGTAGAGAATTGGCCGCTTCTTCCTCCCATTGGTCGTGCGATCACTAATACTCAAATTTATATTTTAGATTCCTATTTGCAGCCAGTTCCTATTGGAGTACCAGGAGAATTATACATTGGTGGAATAGCCTTAGCTGAAGGTTATTTAAACAGACCTGAATTAACGGCAGAAAGGTTTATTCCTAATCCATTTGAGTCCCCCCTAACCCCCCTTTCGCCTCCCCAGTCCCTCAACTTTGGGGGGAGTTCGGCACTGACAGAGGGTTTAAAGTCCCCCAGTATTGGGGGATTTAGGGGGCAGGGAGATCAACCATCAAAATTGTATAAAACAGGAGATTTAGCTCGTTATTTACCCGATGGTAATATTGAATATTTGGGACGTATTGATAATCAGGTCAAGGTTCGGGGTTTTCGCATTGAGTTAGGAGAAATTGAAGCGGTTCTGAGTCAATGTCCCGATGTGCAAAATACGGCGGTGATTGTCAGGGAAGATACTCCAGGCGATAAACGCTTAGTTGCCTACGTTGTTCTTACTCCTGATTCCCAGATAACTACTAGCGAACTTCGTCAATTCTTGGCTAATCAATTACCTGCCTATCTCGTTCCTAATACCTTTGTTATTTTGGAAAGTTTACCTTTAACTCCCAGTGGCAAATGCGATCGCCGTTCCCTACCTGCTCCTGATCATCAAGGGTTATCAGAATACCATATTGCTCCTCAATCTCCGACTGAAGAAATTCTTGCTCAAATATGGGGACAAATTCTTAAACTAGAACGAGTCGGTAGAGAGGATAACTTTTTTGAGTTGGGAGGTCATTCCCTTTTGGCTACCCAGGTATTATCGAGGATTAATTCAGCTTTTAAACTTGATCTTTCTGTAAAAATTATGTTTGAATCACCGACGATCGCAGGCATTGCAAGCTATATTCAGGCTGTGGAATGGTCTGCCCAGGATAACTCAGAGAAAAAGTTAAATCATGAAAATACTGAAGTAGTGGAGTTTTAAATAATGAGGAGAACAATTGTTGAATTTGTCTGCTACTTACAAAGCTTGGGCATTACCCTAGAAGCTGATGAAAACCGCTTACGCTGTCAGGCTCCCGAAGGAATTTTGACCCCAGCACTCCGTCAAGAAATCGGCGATCGCAAACCTGAATTACTACAATTTTTACAACGGGCCAAACAGTCTAAAAGTAACGCTCATTTACCAATTCAACCTGTCGCTAGAGACGGCCATTTATCCCTCTCTTTTGCTCAACAACGTTTATGGTTTTTACATCATCTTTCCCCTGATAGTCGTTCCTACAATGCCCTGGAAATATTGCAAATTGAGGGGCTTCTCAATCTAACGGTGTTAGAGCAGAGTTTAGGGGAATTAATTAACCGTCATGAAATTTTTAGGACAACATTTCCTACTGTTTCAGGAGAACCGATTCAGCAGATTTTACCTCCTAGTCCTTTTCGGTTAAAAGTTGATAATTATCAAGATTTATCCCCCAATGAACAATCCGCTAAAATTCAACAAATAGCAGAATTAGAAGCAAGGAAAGCTTTTGATTTAACGGTGGGGCCACTCATCCAGCTTAGGTTATTGCAATTGAGTTCCCAGAAGTCGGTGTTACTGTTGAAAATACACCATATTATCTATGATGGTTGGTCTTTTGGGATTCTGATTCGGGAATTATCGGCTCTATACGAAGCCTTTCTCAACAACTTAAGCAATCCTCTACCTCCGTTGTCTATTCAGTATGCAGATTTTGCAGTTTGGCAACGTCAATATCTCTCAGGTGAGGTCTTAGATAAACAACTCAAATATTGGCAAGAACAGTTAACAACTGTCCCTCCCGTTCTTACTTTGCCAACAGATAAACCCCGCCCAGCAATACAAAATTTTCAAGGAGGAGTTGAGCGTTTTCAACTGGATCAAAATGTCACTCAAGGTCTTAAAAAGTTAGGTCAAGATCATGGCGCAACCCTGTTTATGACGTTGTTGGCCGGTTTCGGCGTTTTGCTATCTCGTTACAGTGGTCAATCTGATCTGGTGGTAGGTTCTCCAATCGCTAATCGTAATCAAGCAGCGATCGAACCTTTAATTGGCTTTTTTGCTAACACTTTGGCTTTAAGAATTAATTTATCAGAAAATCCCAGTTTTTTAGAATTATTAGAACAAGTTAAACAGACAACTTTAGAGGGTTATGCTCACCAAGACCTACCCTTCGAGATGTTAGTAGAAAAGCTACAACTTGACCGTGATTTGAGCAGAAATCCTTTAGTACAAGTCATGTTTGCGCTACAAAATACCTCTCAAGATACTTGGAATCTTTCGGGTTTAAGTATTGAAAGTTTATCTTTATCAGTGGAAGAAACTGTCAGATTTGATCTAGAAGTAAACTGCTGGCAAAATTCAGAAGGTTTAGCAATAGATTGGATTTACAGCAGAGATTTATTTGACACTGCAACAATTGCAAGAATGGGAGAACATTTTCAAAATTTAGTTCAGGCAATCATACTCAATCCAAAAGCTACAGTTAAAGAACTTCCTTTATTAACACCCAAGGAACGTGAGCAATTATTAATATCTTGGAATAATACCAAGACTGATTATCCTCAAGAGCAGTGCATTCATCAATTATTTGAAGCGCAAGTTGAACGGACTCCCAAGGCGATCGCAGTGGTATTTGAGGAGCAATCATTAACATACACTGAATTAAACCATCGCGCTAATCAGTTAGCCCATTATTTACGAACTTTAGGCGTGGGAGCAGAAGTCTTAGTCGGTATTTCCCTAGAACGTTCTTTAGAGATGATTATCGGCTTATTAGCCATTCTCAAGGCGGGTGGTGCTTATCTCCCTCTTGCTCCTGACTATCCCACTGAACGTCTTCTATTTATGTTAGAAGATAGTCAAGCTTCTTTTTTGATTACCCACAGTTCTTTATTAGCAAAATTGCCTCCCTCTCAAGCAACTCTGATTTGTTTAGATCATATCCAAGAGCAGATTTCTCAATATTCTCCAGATAATCTTCAATGTCAGTTAACTCCTGCCAATTTAGCTAACGTTATTTATACCTCTGGCTCTACGGGTAAGCCTAAAGGGGTGATGGTTGAACATAAAGGTTTAGTTAACTTAGCTCTTGCTCAAATTCAATCTTTTGGAGTCAACCATAACAGTCGTGTTCTGCAATTTGCTTCTTTTAGTTTTGATGCTTGTATTTCAGAAATTTTGATGACTTTTGGTTCTGGAGCGACGCTTTATCTTGCTCAAAAAGATGCTTTATTACCGGGTCAACCTTTAATTAAAAACTTGCAAGAGTGTGAGATTACCCATGTGACTTTACCCCCTTCAGCTTTAGCTGTTTTACCAAAAGAATCGTTACCAAATTTACAAACTTTAATTGTGGCGGGTGAAGCTTGTCCTCTCGATTTGGTGAAACAATGGTCGGTGGGAAGAAACTTTTTTAATGCTTATGGGCCAACGGAAGCGAGTGTTTGTGCCACAATTGCACAATGTAGTCAAGATGATTTAATAGTGACGATTGGTAAGGCGATCGCCAATGTCCAAATTTATATTTTGGATGCCTTTTTACAGCCGGTGCCGGTGGGAGTTTCAGGAGAGTTATACATTGGTGGAGTTGGGGTGGCAAGGGGCTATTTAAATCGTCCTGAATTAACGGCGGAAAGGTTTATTCCTAATCCTTTTGATCCCCCCCTAACCCCCCTTAAAAAGGGGGGAGATAAGAGCTATGAA
>NZ_JAJTDH010000105.1:0-9653 GCF_021300285.1 Microcystis sp. 49638_E5
CTGTAGAGCGACCATAAGACCAGAACAGAGTAAATCTGTTAAGGCAGGTGCGAAAAATCCTTCGGGAAAGAAGCAGAAACCTAAATCGTGAGGTTTGGGAATCACCGTCCGTTTTACGGCGGCGAGGATGTCAATATTAGTTGTTTTTTTTCGAGATCGAGCTAGACTTAATTAACCTGTTAAGTAGTTGGACAAAAGTAAAGTTAACTGTGGGGTAAGGAGTCGGTCGTCAGGAGTCGGTCGTCAGTAAGAATTGCGGCAATTTACATTTCTTAAGATAGACAACAGAATTTATGTCCGACTACTTACACAATCAATTCTAGAGCTTGCCAACGGCTAATAGAGTCAATTTTGGCCGCTAACTGGTTCCCGTGTCAATCGACTTTTTTTTATTAGCGGCGAAATCGATTTGACCACGTTTAGGATCATTGTCATCATCTCTAGACAACCAGCTATTGTTCTGACGTTGCCCAAAACCAGAGACTTCCTACCCCACCATTAAGATAACTGCTAGATTAGCTGACCAATGTTGTTTAGCTGTTAATTTTTGTAAAAAAAACATCGTCTGTATCCTATTGTACAGCTAGACTAAAAATAGCTAGAAAAAGCAGTTAGATCGGCAAGAGGGAAAAGGTAAAAACCCTGGCTGGAAGATGAAGGGTAAATAGGCAAATAATCCTGAATTACCGCTCTAAAGTTGGCTTTACCGACGGCGAAAGACCAGACTAATCAGGCAAATATCGTCAAATAAACTAATCAATATAGCTTCTTAGGTGTCTGGGAGTGAAAAGGACAGATAACGAAGTTTTTCTAGTTTCTATAACTGCACTAATCAGAGACCTAGAACTTACCTCTAAACCGACAACTAAATTATCAGGAGAATTGGGGTTATGCCGACTCTACACACGCTGACCAATGATAGTATCTCTTGTCCCCTGCCCGATCGCGTGGAGAACGTCAATTTCCACTACGAATTAGAAAATCAATTTCATCCCACCTACGGCCTCGAAAACCTAGGCATGAAAAATCTCGGTCGCGTTTATCGCAATCTTTCCGTACCGCAATTAGTCGAACAGGCGATCGAACGTCATGAGGGCGTTTTAGCCGATAATGGGGCTTTAGTGGTGGAAACGGGTAAATATACCGGTCGTTCCCCCAAAGATAAATTCATTGTCAAAGAAGCCAATAGCGAAAAGGAAATCGACTGGAATCAGCATAATGCCCCGATTAGCGAGGAAAAATTCCAGCAGTTATACCGAAAAGTCCTCGCCTATGTACAGGGAAAAGACCTATATATCTTCGATGGTTACGTCGGGTCCGATCCTAATTATCGCTTTGGCGTGCGCGTTGTCACCGAAATCGCCTATCATAACCTCTTTGCCCATCAGTTATTCCTCCGGCCCAGTGCGATCGAACTAGCTGCCCATCAAACTGATTTTACCGTGATTGCCCTGCCGGGGTTACAGGGAGATCCCGAGGATGACGACCTGAACAGCGAAGCCTTTATCGTCCTCAACCTGGCAAAAAAAATCGTTCTCATCGGTGGCACTCGCTACGCTGGCGAAATCAAAAAATCCGTCTTCTCGATGATGAACTACCTGATGACCAAACAAGGGGTTTTACCGATGCACGGTGCCGCTAACATGGATAAACACGGTCATACGGCCCTCTTTTTCGGTCTCTCCGGTACGGGTAAAACCACCCTTTCCGCCGATCCTAAACGCAGCCTCATCGGTGATGATGAACACGGTTGGTCAGAAGACGGCATTTTTAACTTTGAAGGCGGTTGTTATGCTAAAACCATCCGTTTAAGTGCCGAATACGAACCCCAAATCTGGGCAGCGATTCAATTTGGCACTATTCTCGAAAACGTGATCCTTTCCCCCGATAATCGCCTTCCCGACTACGATGATGGACGTTTGACCGAAAACACCCGCGCCGCCTATCCCCTGCGTTATATCCCTAATTGTGCCGTATCTGGCATGGGAACCCACCCAAAAACTATTATCTTCTTAACTGCCGATGCTTTTGGGGTACTGCCACCAATCGCCAAATTAACCACGAACCAGGCGATGTATCATTTCCTCTCCGGTTATACTAGCAAATTAGCGGGAACGGAACGGGGAATCACCGCCCCACAGGTGACTTTTTCCAGTTGTTTCGGTCAATGTTTCTTCCCTCTGTCCCCCCTCGTCTATGCCCAAATGTTAGGGCAACGTTTAGAACAACACCCCGAAACCTCGGTTTATCTGATTAATACCGGTTGGTCCGGCGGTCCCTACGGAGTCGGCGATCGCATTTCGATCAAACACACCCGCGCTATGGTTTCCGCCGCTTTAAATGGCGATTTAGAGGAAGTAGTTTTCCATCCTCATCCCATCTTTCAAGTTCTCGTCCCCGAAATTGTCCCAGGAGTTCCCAAAAAAATCCTCGACCCGCGACAAGCATGGCAAGATGGCGAATCCTACGACCTACAGGCGCGAGAATTGGCCCATCGTTTCGTGGAAAATTTCCGTCAATTTACCACTGCCTCCCAAGAAATAATTGCAGCCGGTCCAATTTGGGAATAACAGCATCAAGGAATCGGTTTTAACGAAGGCAGTATTCAGTATTCAGTATTCAGTATTGAGTATTCAGGAGTCAGTATTCAGGAGTCAGGAGATTATTTTTATTTATTCTCCAGGCTCCAGGCTCCGGTACTTCCTACACCCTTCTATTGCCCATAGCTTGTCCGGCGAGATAACCAGTGGTCCAAGCGCTTTGAAAATTAAATCCCCCCGTGACTGCATCGATATCTAATACCTCCCCGGCAAAATATAACCCCGGACAGATTTTACTTTCCATAGTTTTAAAATCCACTTCCTGAAGATTCACTCCCCCAGAGGTGACAAATTCCTCCTTAAACACCCCTTTTCCTTTGATTTGATATTCCCCTTGCTGTAATTCAGTCATTAATCGATTGAGAGTATTTTTAGATAATTCGGCCCAGGGAGTTTCCGCGTTAACAGTCAAGTAACTTAATAAACTCTGCCAAAGACGCTTAGGTAACTGCTCAAAGGGACAATAATTAAAAAGTTTTCTTTTGGGATATTCACTTTTAGTTTGTAAGATAATTTCTCGCAATTTTTCAGGATGATAATCCCCCAACCAATTAATGATTAAAGGCATTCGGTAATGATGCTCGTGAAGTACCCGCGCTCCCCAAGCAGAGAGTTTTAGGATAGCAGGTCCACTGACTCCCCAATGGGTAATTAACAAAGGTCCGATTTGTTCTAATTTACTTCCCCCAAGACGAACTCGCACTTTATCCACAGTAACCCCTAACAAATCTTTCAGACGAGGATCGGCAATTTGAAAGGTAAATAAAGAAGGGACAGGAGAGACTAGAGAATGACCTAAATCTTGAGCGGTGCGATAACCAAAAGGACTACTTCCCGTAGCAATTAAAAGCTTATCTGCCCTAATTTGCTCATCTCTTTTTAATTCAATTAAAAAACTTTCTTCCTGTTTTTTAACCGATTTAACTGGGGAATTTAGCCTTAAATTAACCCCAGCAAAAGTCGCACTTTCCCGCAGACAATTAACAATAGTTTCAGAATTATCGGTGCTGGGAAACATTCGTCCATCCGCTTCTGTTTTTAGTTTTACCCCCCGCAATTCAAACCATTTAATAGTATCTTGGGGTTGAAAACGACTAAAAGCTCCCCGTAGTGCTTTGCCACCGCGAGGATAATAATTAACCAATTGGGAAACGTCAAAACAATGATGGGTGACATTACAGCGTCCCCCTCCCGAAATCCGCACTTTCGCCAGAGGTTCTTTTGCCGCTTCTAGGATAGTAACGCCAGCTTTTGGGTTAAATTCTGCCGCTTTAATTGCGCCAAAAAATCCCGCTGCCCCGCCACCAATTACGACTATTTGAGTCATATATCAAGGAAAAAGTTAAGTTTAAACCGACAAAAATCGCTGAATGACTTCTTGACTTAATTCACTTGTGAAACCGGAAGCAACAATTCCCCCTTTCTGCATGGCGTAATATCGATCAGCTTGGCGGACAAAATGCAGGTGTTGTTCTACTAATAAAACGGCGATTCCTTTGCTGGCAACAATACGCCGCACTGCCGCTTCAATTTCGAGGATAATTGACGGTTGAATTCCCTCCGTGGGTTCATCTAAAATTAATAATTTTGGTTCCCCCACTAAGGCGCGAGCGATGGCTAATTGCTGTTGTTGTCCACCGCTTAAATCTCCTCCCATCCGCGATAACATGGTTTTTAAAACGGGAAATAAATCAAAGATTTCTTCGGGAATTGTGGCATTTTTTCTCCTTGTGGGTAAAGCTTCCAAACCGAGAATTAAATTCTCTTTTACCGTTAAACGGGGAATAATATCCCTACCCTGCGGCACATAACCCAGTCCTAATCTGGCTCTTTGATCTGAGGTTTTATTAATCAGGTTTTGTTGCTCATAATTAATTGCTCCCGCTCGCGGTTTGAGAATCCCCATCAAGGTTTTTAATAGGGTAGTTTTACCCACGCCATTACGTCCGATTAAACAGACCATTTCTCCCGCATTAATGTTAAGATCAACATCTCTTAAAATATGACTTTCTCCGTAGTAAACATTGAGATCAGATATGTGTAACATTGTCAACCCTTTTTAACTAATTTTAATCCTTTAACTTTTTATTCTTCCGAGGAACCTAGATAAACTTCAATAACTTTCGGATCATTTTGAATTTGCTCCATATTCCCCTCACATAGAACAGTTCCTTGGTGTAAAACCGTGACTTTGCGGGCAATTTGCCGGACAAATTCCATATCGTGTTCAATGACAATAATTGAATGACTTTCCGCTAGATTTAACAACAAATTACCCACGTTTTCCGTTTCCTCATCGGTTAATCCTGCTACGGGTTCATCTACTAGCAGTAAATCTGGTGACTGGGCCACTAATTGACCAATTTCTAAGCGTTGTTTTTCGCCGTGGGAAAGTAAAGAAGCGGATAAATCAGCTTTAGCAGTTAACCCGATAGTTTCCAATAAACCAATAACTTTTCTGCTATCTTCTAGGGGAGGACGACCGAAAAGAGTTGAGAAAACATTTTTATTGCGATTACTAACTAAATCGAGATTTTCTCGGACAGTTAGATTTAAATATACCCTAGGAGTTTGAAATTTGCGACCAATACCTAAACGAGCGATCGCATATTCAGGAATTTTGCGGAGATCTCGACCTTTAAATAATACCCGTCCGATGGTGGGTTGCACTTTCCCCGTAATCACATCTAAAAAAGTGGTTTTTCCCGCACCATTGGGACCGATAATCACCCGTAATTCTCCCGTATCCATACTGAAATTAAGATTATTGAGAGCTTTAAAACCCCCAAAACTAACGGTAAGATTCTCGATTTCTAAGATTTTTCCAGTCATAATTTCTAAGAGGGAATTGGTAATTATGAATTATGAATTATGAATTATGAATTGGGGAGCAGGGTGTAGGGTGTAGGGTGTGGGAAGAATAAATAAAAATAATCTCCTGACTCCTGACGACACACTCCTGACGACCGACTCCTGACTCGGAGAATACTAACAGAATAAGGTCACTTATGCTCTAATTCTTCTCTTTCCAATTGCACTTCCGGAGCTTCCTCAATACTAGGATAGGTGATTAAAGTTTTGCGGAAACCAAAATGAGTCAGCAAACGTTTAATTCCACCGAGAAGACCATCGGGAAGCACTGTCACCACAATTAGGAATAGGGCCCCTTGGAAAAATACCCAGACTTCCGGAAATTGTTCGCTTAAAAAAGTTTGGGCCATGCGTACTAATAAAGTACCGACAACTGCCCCCACAAGGGTAGCACGTCCCCCCACAGCCACCCAAATCACCATTTCAATGGAAAAAGCCACATCCATAGAGTTAGGAGTGATAATTCCCGTTTGCACCGTATAAAGAGCGCCGGCAACACCAGCAATCGCCCCAGAAATGGCAAAAACTAACACCTTAAACCAAGTAGGATCATAACCGGAAAAACGGACACGCACCTCATCATCGCGAATGGCGACTAACAAGCGCCCAAATCTGCCCGTAGTTAACCAACGACAGAGCAGATAAATAGCCAGTAAACAGACAATTGTGAGTAAATAAAAGGCCACTTGAACGGCATCGGAACCCACCAGCAACCCGAAAATTGTTTGGGTATCGGTTTTTAAGCCATTAGTGCCGTTAATTAACTTTTGTTGGCCGTTAAAAAAGTTAAAAAATACCAGTAAAGCCGCTTGGGTCAAAATCGAGAAATAAACCCCTTTAATGCGATTGCGGAAGATTAAATAACCTAATAATCCCGCCATGATCGCCGGTACGATAATTAGGGCTATAATTGTCAAAGGTAGGGAATAAAAAGGTTGCCAAACAAAAGGTAATTCTGTCACCCCGTAGAGGGTAAAAAATTCGGGCAGTTGTCCCGGTGGTAACTGAAGATTTAGGTACATGGCCAAAGCGTAACCACCGAGGGCAAAAAAGATGCCATGACCAAGACTTAATAAACCCGTATAACCCCAGATTAAATCTATCCCCAAAGCGACAATAGCGAGGGAAAGAAATCGCCCCAATAAACGCAAACGGAAAGCCGACAAAGCTAAGGGCAGTAACACCGCAAAGATGACCACTAAACCAACAATAACAGCGATTTCCGTGATTAACTTTTTCTTTTCCCGTTGTCGGGATTCGTTTCTAGTGATGGTTTCGGTAATCATAATCTATAACTCGGCAGTACGTCCTTTAGGAGGAAAAATTCCCGCAGGTTTGAATTGCAAGAAAGCAATAATTAAAGCAAAAATCATCACTTTTGCCATGCTAGTGGTGGAGAAAAAGGTGAAGAAATCCGTTAGGGGTTTTAGTGCTTCTACGGAACCAAAAATCAGGGCAAAAGTTCCCGAACCAATTAAATAATTAGCCACACCGATGGCCATAGCTGCGATAATAGTTCCCAGGAGATTACCCACTCCCCCCACCACCACTACCATGAAGGTATCAACGATATAATTTTGTCCCACGTTTGGACCGACGGAACCCAAAAAACTAATCGCACAACCGGCAACTCCAGCTAATCCCGAACCGAGGGCAAAAGTCAAAGCATCCACTTGATTTGTCGGAATGCCTAAACAGGCACTCATCTGGCGATTTTGGGTGACGGCACGAATGCGTAAACCCCAAGAAGATTTATTTAAAAACCAATAGGTTCCTAACAAACAAAGGGCAGTCAAAATGATAATAAATAGACGGGTGTAGGGCATTTGAAACCCGGGTAAAGGTAAACCTCCCCGTAACCAAGCAGGAGCCGTGACATCGACGTTTCTGGCACTAAACCAGGGTCGAGCGAGAACCGGATTAAAAGATAAAAGATAGCCTAATAATCCAGCGATAGCTAGGGATAAAGGCAGGGTGACACCGATAGCTAAATTGCGAATTCTCTCCCAATCTAGGCGACGACTTAACAGCGTCATCGCCCCAAAAAATAACAGACAGAAAACTATTAAACTAATTACTAATAAGCCGTTGACACTTCTGACAAATTGCTGCAGAATTAAGCTAACTCCCCAAGTGGCCAGCAGCGTTTCTAGGGGTCTGCCATAGAGGAACCTAATCACCCCCCTTTCTAATAATAATCCCGCCAATCCCGACACTAAAAAAGCGATCGGTAGGGCGAATAAAACATAAGTATCAAAGAGGGGAGAACCGAAACCTTTAAAGATATTCTGCACCACAAAAGTACTGTAGGCCCCTAACATCATTAACTCACCGTGAGCGAGATTAATCACCCCCATCAGTCCAAAGACAATCGCTAGTCCTAAAGCGGCCAGCAATAGCACAGAACCGATGCTAATACCATTAAACAATCCTTCCAATAATGCTGACACTTTTCGTTATTCCTGTGCATTTTTAAGCTTTAAAAAGTGGGGTGAACAGTAATGCCCACCTCACTCTCGTTACTGTCTGGAAAAATTCCTAAAACTAGGATTTTTCCATTTTGAATTTACCGCCCTTGGCCGGATCCGTCCAGTCACAGGCAAAGCCCTTAGTTTCGGGGACAAATTGGTTCCAAGGTTGCGGATCCACTACCCCCGGAGTTGACCAAACGATGTCAAATAGACCATCATCTCTCACCTGACCAATGCGGACGGTTTTGGAGATATGATGATTGGGGAACATTTCCACCGGTCCTTCGGGAGCATCGAATTTTTGTCCCACGGCCGCGGCGCGAACTTTGTCGAGATCATCGGCGGTTGCCGCTTGTTCTACCGCTTGCTTCCAGAGATAGACCATGATGTAGGCCGCCTCCATCGGGTCGTTAGTGACGCGCTCCTGACCGAATTTAGCTCGAAAAGCCTCAACAAATTTTTTGTTAGCGGGGGTATCTACGGTTTGGAAATAGTTCCAACAAGCGTACTGACCGAGGAGATATTCCTTACCGATTTGTTTAACTTCTTCCTCAGCAACACTCACCGACATGACCGGATATTTATCGGGAGTTAAACCGGCCGCTTGCAGTTGTTTAAAGAAAGCCACGTTACTGTCACCGTTGAGGGTGTTGAAAATAACGCCACCATCGGGTAAAGCTTGCTTAATTTTGGTGATAATCGGGGTAACTTCCGTGTTACCTAGGGGTAGGTAGTCTTCGCCCACGGTTTCGCCGCCTTTCGCCTTTAACTGCTCTTTAATAATCGTGTTGGCGGTGCGGGGAAAAACGTAGTCGGAACCGACGAGGAAGAATTTTTTCCCTTTATTTTCCAGCAACCAAGTCACTGCCGGCTCGATCTGTTGGTTGGGGGCAGCACCAGTGTAGAAGATATTTCTAGAACACTCTTGACCCTCGTACTGGACGGGATACCAGAGCATATGGTTTTTGGCTTCAAACACGGGTAAAACCGCCTTACGACTGGCGGAAGTCCAACAACCGAAGACAGTCGCAACTTTGTCCTGATCGATCAGTTTGGTGGCTTTTTCGGCAAAAGTTGGCCAATCGGAAGCGCCATCTTCCACCACTGCCTCGATCTGTTTACCAAGAACACCGCCGGCGGCATTGATTTCCTCGATCGCCAGTTTTTCCGCATCAACTACGCTGGTTTCACTGATGGCCATGGTGCCACTGAGGGAGTGCAGAATACCCACCTTAATCGTCTCTCCAGAAGCTGGGGCGGGACTAGCAGCTGGGCTAGGACTAGCCGTGGGGGTTTGGTTTTGGCCACCGCAAGCTTTTAACAGAATACTGGTTCCCAAAGCGGCAGAACCGTACAGGAGAAATTTACGTCGTCCTAAATTTGACATGATGATCTTGAACTAACCTCGCTGACAATATTAGCTACTTCACACGGATGTTTTTGCTGAGGAGATTTTCGGGAATCCTTCTACAAATATCTGTGTGATATTACGGCTAGGTTAGCAGATTTTTTGTGATTTTCGCTACTTTTTGGATATTTTTTGTAGTTTTAGCTACTTTTTCAGGAAAAATTAATTATTTTTCTGGAATTTGCCTCAGTTTTTTAGCTATCAGGAGCCGGGAGACAGGAGGCAGGAGTCGGGAGACAGGAGTCAGGAGATAGGAGATTATTTCTATTTATTCTTCCGACACCCCACACCCCACACCCTACA
>NZ_JAJTDH010000106.1:0-22993 GCF_021300285.1 Microcystis sp. 49638_E5
ATTAAGAAATGTTACAAATTACATGGGTACATTAAGAAAAGTTAAGGGGTTACATCCATTGATGGATAAGGGTTTTCGGCTATTATAGTATATATGTATGGGGGGAAGTTCAGGTATAAAAAGGGGTGAGCTACGGTCTAACTATCCGCTTGCACAGCGACCGTATGAAACTCATTAAGATTTTAGCTAGGTGGACAAGCTTCTAGCTTGATTTCTGGGGAAGTCTGGGGAACGATAACCGAACAATCTCTAATCCCAATTACTCAAAATTTTATGAAGCATTTGAGTAAACACCTAACTTGATCGATGACAATGGCTCTATCCCCTTCTAGCTGTCAATGATCATGCAAAGTCTTTTTCAACGTTCCCTAACTGAGACCAATTCTGGGGAAGAAGATACCCGTAGTCGTATTCTACAGGCCGCTTTACGTTTATTTGCCGCTAAGGGTTATGAAGGAACCACGACCAAAGACCTAGCAGGAAGCGCAAATGTGGCAGAAGGAACTTTATTTCGTTATTTTCCCAACAAAAAGGCGATTTTAATTGAAGTGGCCACTAGGGGATGGGTGGATATTCTCACCGACTTGCTGACGGAATTGAGCGAAATGGGCAGTTATAAAGCGGTAGCGCAGGTGATGCGGCGTAGGGTGTTGAGAATGCGAGAAAATAGCGATTTATTGCGAGTTTGTTTTATAGAGGCCCAATTTCACCCCGAATTAAAAGAGCGAATCCAATCGGAGGTAATTGCTAAAATGACCGATGTGGCCGAGGCTTTTTTTCAAACAGCGATTGATCGTGGTATCTATCGTCCCATGAATCCGAAAATTGTGGCGCAGGTTTTTCTAGGAATGTTCGCAATTGCTGGTTTTTCCAGTGAAACTATTTTAGATAGTAATGCTTCCCCCTTCGCTTTACAAGAAATGGCCGAAGGTATTGCCGAAATTTTTCTGAATGGAGTATTAGTTAAAGAAGTTTAATTATCCCAATTCTCTCAACCTATTCGGGAATCAGCCTGTTTATTCCTAAAGTCTCCTAGTCTTCGATAGCTGATGACGTGCATGGCATTCTGGGTAAAATTACTGATATGAAAAACCACAAAGACACAAAGGACAGAAAGTTTTTTCGCTATCATCGTAGTGGGCTAAAATGTCGGCAATAGTCAGGCCAGAACTAAGTAATTCTCGGATAAATTCAACAGGATAACGCTATCCTCAAAGGCACGGTTTGCCGTGACATATATTTAAGTTTTTTTGCCATCGCTAATTCAGTTGCCTGTCATCGTCAGTTAATAAACTACTCCCATCTGCTACTTTGTCCTTAGCTGCTATATTAACTGGTTAAACCGTGTTTTAGGGCAAAACGTACCAATTCCGTGCGACTATTAGTACCAGTCTTGCTAAATAAGCGACTGACGTATTTTTCTACGTTTCTGACGCTGGTTTCTAGACGACTGGCAATTTCTTTATTCATCAATCCCTCCGCTACTAGATCTAAAACACTTTGTTCCCGGGGGGTAAGATCAATTTTAATCGGGGGGGGAGTAGTAGTAAAAGTGTTCTGTTGTCCCACCTGCTGTTTTAATTCCCGGATATCTCGGGCAATTTCTTCTAATCTAGCGTTTTCGCTGGTGGCTTGCAAGGATTGACGACGGCGCTCGATTAAAGACTTGATTAATGCTTCTAATTCTTCGGGATCGAAAGGCTTGGATAAATAAGCATCACAACCGGCATTATAACCCTGAATGCGATCGCTTGTCATCCCCCTAGCGGTGAGAAAAACCACGGGAATTGTCTGAAAACGAGCATCTTCGCGCAATTTCTTGAGAAACTGATAGCCATCCACCTGCGGCATCATAATATCGGAGATGACTAATTCTGGGATTTCTTGATTAAGTAAATCCCAGGCTTCGTTAGCATTACTAGCAGTTCTTACCTCGAAGTCATCCCCGTACTGTAGATATGCTTGCACAGATTCACGAACCCCCGGTTCGTCATCCACTAACAAAACTTTCGCAGGTGTGTCCATGAATTTCTCGCAGCGATCGAATATTGTCCGAATCCTATCTTATCAGCTAAGGAGATAGGAGTCAGTAATCAGGAGATAGGAGTCAGTAGTCAGGAGATTGCTTTTATTATTCTCCCATCTCCCCACTTCATAATTCATAATTCATACATTCATAATTCCCACTCCCCAGATCATCCTCAAGATAGTGACGGTGAGTTAAACTGGCAGGTAGAAGTAAAGAGTTACAAAAATCACCTAGATTATTTTAGAATCCTTTCACCATTCTTAACAAATCCCGTGACCATTCTCTGCTGGCTCGATCGCATTAGTGCTTCTGATCGCCCCCTGGTGGGGGAAAAAGCTTTTATTGCCAGTGAATTACACCAGCGAGGATACCCAATTATCGGGGGATTTGCCATTTTTAACCGCATTTTTGCGGAATTTTTGGAAACTATCAACAATGCTGACTCGTTTCTGACTGATTTTCCGCAATCTTCCCTCTATTTAGACGTAGATAACGCAAAAGCTCTGCAATTAGTCGCCAAAGAGAGTCGCCGCGCCATTTTACAAGCGGAAATTCCTCCTCTCTGGTTAGAAGAACTAGGGGCGGCCGTGGCACAATTATCCATGGATACCCTAGTATGGCGCTTTTCCCTGCCAGCTAATCTGGCTCGGCGAACTCTCGGTTTATTTTCCGCCCCAATCAGTGGAATTAAAGCAGATAATCTAGAAAATGCCCTAAAACAAGCTTGGGCGGAGTTATTCAACGCCAAAAGTCTATTTTATTGGCGAAAAATGGGAATTGGTTTAGAAAAAATTCAATTATCTTTACTGGTACAACCGTTATTACCAGCCAATTGTGCGGGAAATGTGTTGATTAATGACGATAACTGGCAAATTCAGGCAGTTTGGGGGTTAGGACACAGTTTAGTTAATGGAGAAGTGGCACCGGATACCTATATTATCGATCGCTCCGGTCAATTACGCAGTCGGCAATTAGGCAATAAATCCCGCGCTTATTATCTCAATAGTGACAGTAATCTGCTTGCGGCACAATTATTAGCACCCAGTTTACAGGAAGGCTACTGTTTAGATAATTTCGCCCTCGATCGCCTTTGTCAACTGGTTCAATCTCTACTGGCGGAAAAACCGACGTTAACCAGCATAGAATGGCTGATGATGCTGGATGGTCAAATTTATATTCTCAACTGTCACAGTCAGGAAATCACCCCTACTACCTCCAATTATCCCTTAAGAGGATTAGGGGCATCCCCAGGTTTGGCATCGGGAGTGGCAAAAGTGATCAGCAATTTCGACTCCCCAGAGGCAAATTTTCAGGATTGCATTCTGGTTACTACTAATTTACCTCCGAAAAAACTGCCCCATTTACGCCAAATTCGAGCAATGATCACGGAACAGGGGGGATTAACTAGCCATGGAGCCATTTTAGCCCGGGAATTAGCCATTCCTGCCATTGTCGGGGTGAAAAATGCCACGGAAATTATCCGCTCAGGCGAGATAATTTTAGTAGATGGTACGAGGGGAATTATTTCTCTAGCATCTCAGGAAGAGATTTCCTTACCCCCAGCACCCCCCAGAGAAACTGACGGCACGGCAATTGCTACCCGTTTGATGGTTAATCTCAGTCAAACTGAAAGTATTGCCGGAATCCGAGAACTGCCTATTGATGGGATCGGTTTATTGCGCTCAGAATGGATGATTCTAGAGTTACTTTCTCAGCGCAATCTAGAAGAATGGTTAACACCAGAGCATCAAGAAGCATTGATCGAGAGATTAAGTGATTTAATCGCACAATTTGCCCTTAGTATCCAGCCTAAGCCTTTATTTTACCGTTCTTTTGATGCTCAAGATTCGGCTAAAGACAGTCGGGGAACCCATGGTTATATATTAGATCCGACTCTATTCGATCTAGAATTGCAAGCTTTACGACGGGTACAAACCACCGGCGCCACCAATATTAATTTACTGCTTCCCTTTGTCCGCGGGGTTGAGGAATTTATTTTCTGCCGGCAACGGGTACAATCAGCTTTACTCACTCAAGTCCCTTCTTTCCAATTGGGGATAATGGTGGAAGTACCGGGGGTAATCTTTCAATTGAGGGATTATGTGCAAGCGGGCGTACAATTGATCGCTATTGGTACTAATGATTTAACTCAATTACTTTTAGGTAGCGATCGAGAACATTTCTCAGAATATTTTAACGCCCGTCATCCCGCAGTCAGGGCAGCTTTAAAACAAATTATTACTCAGGCAAAACTTTTACAGATTCCCTGTTCCGTTTGCGGCATGGCTATCGTCCAGTATCCCGAACTTATCGATGATCTGATTGCTTGGGGTGTGACTTCTCTTTCGGTGGATAGGGAGGCAGTTTTAGCCACTAGAGAGGCAATTGTTCGGGCAGAAAGAAGGTTTTTATTGGAAAATAGCAGATAACTTCCGAACTACCCCACTTCCCCACCTCCCCAATTCGTAATTCATAATTCATAATTCATAATTCATAATTCCCATTACCCCACTTCATAACGCATACTTTGTGCTTTTTGTCAAAAAAACTTTTTTTTTGCAATAAAACTACACAAAAAAAAGATCATCGTTGTGGGTAAAATTGACTCATTTACCTGTCTTAGTTAGGATTACCTTCTAGGTGTGGCAAGGGTTTCAACCGTTGCTGCCCAAAAAAGCATATAATGCCCCATTATGAAATTCAGTAAAATCGCTGTAACCAGCATAACATCGTTGTTAAATAAAAATCTTTCTCAATTAATTTTTAAGAATTTGTAAATATTGCGGAATGTTAATTTAAATATTCTCAAGTTTGTAGAGTCAATAGATAATTTTTGCTTATCTTTGACCAACATTGCGTTAGGAGTCAGTATTCAGGAGATAGGAGTCTCCGAGTCAGTATTCAGAAGTCGGGAGATAGGTTTTAGGTGTTGGGGTTTTGGGGTTTTGGGGTTTTGGGGTTTTAGTTCAATTTCCCCACTTCCCCCCGCAACGCGCACGAAGTGGTCTCCCCCAATTCATAATTCATAATTCATAATTCATAATTCCCACACCCCACACCCCACACCCCACACCCCACACCCTGTCCCCTAATGCCTAGAGAATTTCAATAATTCCTTGAGTGCCATCGAGACGAATTAATTGACCATCTTTTAACAATTTCATGGCATTATGCACATCCATAACCGCCGGAATTCCGTATTCTCTGGCAATAATAGCACCATGGGATAATTGTCCCCCCACCTCGGCAATAATGCCCACAGCCCGGGATAATAAAGGGGACCATCCTGAGTCAGTATAGGGAATAACGAGAATAGTATTAGGGGAAATTTCTAGATTTTGTAAGCTGGGCATAATTTTGACTCGTCCCTCCACTGTCCCCCCACTAGCGGCAATTCCCTGTAAGCGTTTTTTGGCAGTTAAATTTGAGACTAAAAATTCTTTTTTCGGGGGTTGTCCATAAACGATATAGGGAATATCGGTTAATTGGGAGTTTTCTTGGAATTGTTGGCGACGCTGACGGATAATTTGCTTAAGATTGGCGATTTTATTATTCTGACCTAACTGGATAACTTCTGAGTAATTTAGATAAAATATATCTCCCGTCTCCGATAATATTTGCTGCTGTAACCAGAGGGTTTCTAAAGCGAGAAAATGCCAGCGTAGGTGAGCTAAAAGACGGGAGTAAATTTCAGTAACTTGGTTTTTGATATTTAATCTTTTTTGGACATTGTGGGAAGATTTAACTTTTTTATGGCTATTATTGCCCGGACTATCTAAGGGTAGTTGTAGCAGATATTGGGGATTTTCTCGCCATCTCGGTATGGAAATATCGGTCCCCACTTCGCTTAAATAACCGTAGGTTTCTAACCAGAGGGAAAAAGCCGAGTCAAAATCTCGATTGATCGTATTTTTTCTCAGTTCAGATAGCGATCGCATCGAGGCTATTTCTGGTGCTTGGGAGTTATCCAATTTCTCAAAAGGTACTCGGGAAATACTGCGACGCAAGGCGAAGCTAAGAGGGGCAAGAATACTATAATAGGTAGCTTTTTTTAAGACGGTTAAAATCTCCTCAATTTGCTCTAAAATCTCCCCTGAAGATAAAGCTTCTGGGGAAGTAGCGTTAATTTTTTTGAGCGTCGGGATAAAATAGTTTTCTTGATCTTGGCTAAAGTCTTTTTCTAACTGTAATTCCCGTCCTAAAAGTTTTAATAAACCAGGGGAATTAGCCAAGGTTGCCGTTAAAGGTGGTTTGGTAAACTTTGCCCCTTTGGTCAGGAATTCTAAGCTTTCTGGAGGTAATCCCATGCGACGGAAAATTGTTCCTAACAAAGAAGCATTAAAATAGGCTCTTTGATAGTGTAAAGTCGCCGTTTCATTGAAGTCCAAATCGAGGGCTTTTTTGTCTAAAACTAACCGAAAAATATCTCCCCAAACTCCACAGGTTAAAGGACGATTAATTGACCAAGGCAAAGGACGAATCACACCGGGGATAACTTCAGCAGCGATTTTTCTTGTCCAAATTGGCTGTAAATTAGTGATAGGACGGCACTGTAATAACCATAATTTTTGTCCGTCATGAGTCCATTCTATATCTTGGGGAATGCCATGATCAAGGTTTTCTAATTGCCGACAAAGATTAGCTACCTGTTGAATAATAGCAGGGGGAATATCTCCCGCTCCGATGATAATATTTTCTTCTAAATTAACTCGATAACTTTCGGGGGTGATTCTTCCCGATACAACTCTGGTAGCATCTCCGGGTAAAGCTTCAATAACTACATCTAAACTGAGAGGATTAATCGGATCGCGACTGAAGGCAACCCCCGAAAAAACTCCTCGAATTTGTTCTTGAATTAACACAGCCATGGCCGTGTTTTCTTGACCTCGATCGAGTCGATAATTAACAGCATTAGGACTATTATAGGAGGTTTGGCAACTTAAAATCGCCGCCGCTAAATTTTCTCGATCAATGACGTTAAGAATTGTAGTATATTGTCCCGCAGATGAAGCGGTTTCACTATCTTCTCCAATAGCGGAAGATCGCACGACTAAGGGATGATTAATATCAGGATGAAGAGATTCTATTAAGGGTTGTGGATCATCTCCTGGTGGTAAAATCCAACCCCTAGGAATGGGATAACCGGCACGCTTAAGATCGGCTAAAGTGGCGGCCTTTTGTCCCACTTTTGAAGCTGCCAGATTGTCATCAAGAGTTTGGATCGATCGATCTCCACGAAAAAAACGAAACATAGTTTTTGATTCATTGTTAACACTTGCTTCAGGTAAGTCTAAATCGTCGGCGATTTTTTGAAAAATTGCCCCTAATAAACAGGCTAAAGCAATGGCAGTTATAATATAACCTGAATCGTGGGGACGGCGCAAGGTGAGAATTAAAGCTAATAAAAATAATCCTACCAATCTACCCGTAGATTTTTCTCGAAAAATAGTAAAGCTAATCCCACTAATGATTGAGGTGAGAAAAACAGCGACAAAATCGTGAACGATTAATCCCCAGAAAACATTAGTCGTTCCCGCACCTTTTCCTAACCAATAGCGCCCCACGACTAAGGCAATTAAAGCTAATAATTCCCAAGAAGAGCCAGTGGGAAAAAAGAAACGGGTTAGGAAAATAACGATAATTCCCTTGGCTGCTTCCGAAATTACCGCCAAAATTCCCACCAATTTACCCCCATGGTAAAAAGCGGCAGTTACACCGATATTACCGGTCCCTAATTGGGATAATTTACGTCCAGTTACGAGATAATTTATCCAATCGATCAGAGGCAGTCCCCCGATGATGGGACAGACTAAAAAAATAAATAGGGATCCCCAAATTTCTCTCATTATATTTTCTGGCTCTAAAAAATAGTTACTTCCCGGTGGAGTACTGTCAGGTATCGGGATTAGAATAATTCCGTCCACACTCCCTTAAATCTTATATAGTATTTTAGCTCTACCAACCCACGACATTATTTATTTTAAATTTTACTTTATAAATACTTACAGTTTTTCTCGGACAGATGAGGTATAATCACAACAGTGATTGCAGCAATTACGGGTGTCTTTCTTGGAGACTGCCTTAAAAGCTTCTTCGAGAGCCTTGTCTAAGTCTCGATAATTTTTCGGTTGTAATTTTCCCAAGATAGACTTGATTTTTGGGCAAAAGTTTTCAATAGTTTTCAATCGAGGTAAAGTCGAGAGAGTAAGGATGTAAATAAACTATCTTAGACTCCTTCTTCTTCCACAGCTTGACGGACTTCTTCGCTGACATGAATTTTATCACTCACCCTTCGCTTATTTCTGGAAACGAAAATTTGATAAATTGTCTCAAATGCAGTCTAGCAAAAGCATTGAGCGTTCTACCCGCATATTTGTTAGTACAAAAAGACCATTTTGAGGTTAAGGAATCGCCACTGTTCTGCTTACCTTATTCGCTAAAAAGCATACAGGATAAAGGTTACGGCAATTTTAAAACCCTTACCTAAAAAAATTAAGCCAACAATGAGTTATAATTGATAGCAATTACAGAAAATTATTATCTTGAAAATAAAATAAGACTAGGTTTATGCTGCTCGATCCTTTGGCAATGTCTTCAGTAGAACTAGATAATTTAAATCAACTTCCTGATTGTTCGGCCATATATTTTGCTATCGATTCTCAAAATAGAATTCTTTATATTGGTCAAGCAGTTAATCTTTTAACTCGCTGGAAAAATCACCATCGTATATATCAATTACAAGAAATTAATCAAGATTATCCTGTAAGAATAGCTTGGCAAGTTTGCAATAATGAAGAATTAAATGAAATTGAACTATATCTAATTAAACATTTTCAACCTTTGCTAAATAGAACAGAAGTTAAATCTCCACAAGTTGTACCATCAGAGTTAGTCTTCCGAAATTTTCTCAGGGAATTTTCTCGACGATTAATCATTATTGGGTTTAAACCACAAACTTCTCAAGAGCTACCACATATTCATTTGAAATATGACTGGACAGATTGTTCTCCGAAAGGGACAGCCGCAAAGATTAAAAATTTTATTCAAGAAAATAATAATATAAATACCAGTTTTAAGATTAGAAGAAAACCTTGGGGAAGAATCAGGGGGCCAGAAGATTTTCAAATAGGCAGTCGCGGACAAAAAGCCCTAGCTCGTCAGAATCGTTCCTATAATAATCATTGGGAAATGGCTTGTAATGGAGTAATAATCTCTATCACCCCTACCGATAATTATAAACAGATTAAATCAATAACAAATTTTCAAAAACTTGCTGGGGTAAAAATGAGAACAATCCCAGAACATGATTTTAAGAGAATGTCTAATCAATATCCTTATGATTTTGCGGATTTATCCTGCTTTGTCGATGATTTAGTTCCGTTGCTTTGGATTGAAGGGTAATCTTGAATGGGTGCATCTCAATTTTGTAGAAATATCTATATTACATTATGGGCGCATAGGATCATTGGTGTCAACTTAAGGGAATAGCCCGCCAAATTTGTTGAGAGAGAGCCTCCCTTTTCCTGTTCCCTGTTCCCTTGCCTAAATGACCAATCTAAATGTTCTACAGCTGACAATGAGCCAAAGCGATGAAGAAAAAAGCGAAAAGAGTAAGGCGGACGATGCACACTCTACAGACTTAAGAAAATCTGATTGACAGTGAGATTTAATTCCGTGAAAGTCTGGGAAATTAGGCGATCACTGTCTCGAAATTGCCGAATTTGATATTCTTCCTCAACTAAGCGACAAACAGAGATGGTCGGTTGTTTAGGAGTGCCAAGAAAATTACGCCCACCTAAGGCTGCATAATCGACAATCCAATATTCAGGAATACCCATTTCTTCATAATCAGCAAATTTTAAGTAGTAATCATCACGCCAGTTGGTCGATACCACTTCAATGATCAGAGGGATAGATGCACCCTCACTAAGGATTGATTCTTTTTTCCATAATTTTTCCTGAGCGAGCTTGGTTCGATTTAGCACTAATACATCAGGAAAATAACCAGAATTTTTACCAGCAGGTCTGACAATCGCTTGGTTAGGAATTAAATAAGGAAGCCCTAGTCTATCAATTATTCCACTGAGTTTAACAGTTAAAAATCCTTTGATTTCCTCGTGTTCTCCTGCGGGTTGTGCCATTTCAATAATATTTCCCTTGTGTAGCTCATAACGCACTCCCGAATTTTCAGGCAGCCAACGGACAAATTCCTCGAAATTAACAGTTTTAGGTAAAGTTTGGCTCATAGCTGGCAAAATAGCATTCTCTCTCTACTAACTTCCTTAGCTCTATTTTACCTTGAATGTAAAATAGGCATTGCCCACCCGACAAACTCTCTACACAATCTGCGATCGCACTATCGCTGCCAAAAACGATGAGGACGAAACCAAAAATATAATTGGTAACGACGGCGAGGCCCATAAGAAGGATTGGAAGGAGTCAGTTGCCAGTTAGTTTTTAGATCTCCATTTGGCAATATTACACCCTCATAAAATTCTTTACCGCCGGACCCGCCTAGTAAGTTTATAAAGAGGTCTCCTTGATTAACGCTGAATGTTCCAGCCCATCCAGATAGAGTGTTCTGGCCATGTCTAGCTGCTGGTACGTCAATGTACTGCATGATGAAGTCGATGTCGTTTGATTGAGTCCAGTGCTTAATGCAAGAACCGTCACGGTAAAACCGCAGAAAATCTACTTCCCCAAAGTGTTCTTCATAGGGTTCAGAGTAATAGAATCCATCAAATCGTATTTTGCTTGACCCACCAAAATTAAACATCAATTTAGCTCAAAAAATCTTTATTTTGGACAATTAGGTTGGGTTGAGGGACAACGTAACCCAACCCCAAAGGCGACCTTTAATTAACGATACACACTACCCCCCCTATAATGTATTCTGCATGACAATTTAATAAAAATTAACATTTAGGCTATCGCGTACTTGTGGTGATAAGCAGGGTTATCTAGGGGAGGGCGCAAGCGTTCATTGGTGTCAACCTAAGGGAATAGCCCGCCAAATTTGTTGAGAGAGAGCCTCCCTTTTCCTGTTCCCTGTTCCCTTGCCTAAATGACCAATCTAAATGTTCTACAGCTGACAATGAGCCAAAGCGATCGGATTTTAATCGGCAAAATCAACCCCTCAAGCTGAAGAAAAAAGCGAAAAGAGTAAGGTGGACGATGCACACCCTACAGACTTAAGAAAATCTGATTGACAGTGAGATTTAATTCGGTGAAAGTCTGGGAGATCAGGGGATCACTGTCTCGAAATTGCCGAATTTGATATTCTTCCTCAACATAATCCAGTGATTAAAGCCTTTTACGAACGCCTAGTCGGACGCGCTAAATCAAAAACACTGGCTCTTACTGCTTGTGTGCGGAAAATCTTAGTCATTCTTAATGCAATGGTTCGCCAAAATAAGCCTTGGCAGCTTCCTGACAATTTACAACCTTCAACGAGGTCAGACTATATTTCCAGAAAATTATTGCTATTCTTCTTCCTTCCACACAGAAACGAGAAGAGACAACCGCGAAAGCCTTCAATTTTCAGGGATTGTAACATGAGTGATTACCCCGGATTTTAGTTATTAAATCTAGTTTATCTCAACCCCAGAAAACACCTCAATTAACGACAGAGCAGCACCATGGCGATACCGATACCTAAACTTAAACCGACCAGCACCTGAAAAGGAGTATGACCAATTAATTCCTTTAAACGTTCCTCGTTAAATTCCTTGCCCTCCTGGAACATTTCATCGATAATTTGATTGAGAATCCGGGCCTGTTTTCCCGCTGCCTGACGCACTCCGGCCGCATCATACATAACAATAACCGCAAAAAGCGCGGCAATCGCAAATTCGGGACTAGACCAACCCACCTGTAATCCTACCCCAGTAGCCAAGGCCCCCACCAGCGCCGAGTGAGCGCTAGGCATTCCCCCCGACGAGACTAAATAGCGCAGACTCACCTTACCATCGCGGATTAACTCAATCAGCGCTTTTAGTCCTTGGGCAGTGAAACAAGCTAAAAGAGAGACTAGCAGTATTTGATTGTGTAACACCTGCTCGAAGTCCTGCATAATCTCATTCGTTTAATTTAATTTTTACGATTAACAATATACTCGGCGATGGCCCGTAAAGGTTCAGCGGCCTCATCGTAGCCACTCAATTCATTGATGGCACTATCTATTAACTGTTGAGCTTGCTGGCGGGACCCTTCTATCCCCCAGAGACTAGGATAGGTGGCTTTTTGTGCCTGTAGATCCTTACCGGCGGTTTTGCCCAATTCCTCCTTTGTCGCCGTGATATCGAGAACATCATCGATAATTTGGAAAGCCAAGCCAATATTTTGAGCGTAACGGGCTAATTTAGCTATATCTTCCCCTTTTGCCCCCGCTAAAACTGCCCCCGACACCACAGAAGTCTCCAACAGGGCCCCAGTTTTCTGAGTATGGATAAAACCGAGAGTTTCCGCCGAAATATCGGGTTTTCCTTCGGATTCCAAGTCTAAAACCTGACCTCCCACCAAACCCGCTGCCCCGACCGTGCGACCTAAACGGGCAATTACCTCTAAAACCTGTACAGGAGGTACATTACGAGTCTGGGTAACCACATACTCGAAAGCGTAGGCCAGGAGACCATCCCCGGCTAAAATAGCGATATCTTCGCCAAAAACCTTGTGATTGGTTAATTTCCCGCGTCGGTAATCATCGTTATCCATGGCGGGTAAATCGTCATGAATTAATGACATAGTGTGAATCATTTCTAGGGCGCAAGCGGTGGGTAAAGCCATCTCTAGGGAACCCCCCATCAATTCACAGGTAGCCAGACATAAAATCGGCCGCAGACGTTTGCCACCGGCGAGGAGAGAATAGCGCATCGCCTCGTAGATTTTGGCAGGATTGCCGATAACTAAAGAGCTATCCAAAGCTGACTCGACAATCAACCGCTTTTCCTCCAGATAGGAAGCCAGAGAAAAGTTCTCGTTTTTCCTCACTTCTACCCCTCGTTCGCCCCTAGTAACCATGTCTTTTTGTCTTGAACCGACTGCTTTTAAAACTATATCAGGAAACTCCACCTCGATGGGAATTAAACTGACTGCTCCCTTGTACCCTAAGCTGTTGACTATCTAAATTACTCCTTCAGACTGCATGGCAGCACTGGAGTTGACAGCCTGAACATTTGTACTGAATTTTCCCAGACGGAGAGAGGTCAATTTTCTTTTCTGATGCCTATTTTCTCTTTTAACCTGAAAAAATACATCCCTCAGTCCAGAGATTAGCAAAAAACGGGCGATATAATTGAATTTCACCGCAGTTATCCTGGGAGATGCTAAAGTTTTGATGATTCGGTCAAACTTCCGTTTTCTTAGCTTGCGGTTGAGAAATTTCTCGATTAGCCTAGAAGTAGGATTATACTAGGAATATATTGTATGCTGCCAGGGCAAATTTTAGGCGATCGATACCAAATTCAAAGTCAGTTAGGTAAACAAACCGGAAGACGCACGTTTCTGTCCCAAGATTTAAAAACGGGCGCTACTGTTGTCGTCAAATTATTAATCTTCAGTCCCGATTTTGAATGGACAGATTTAAAACTTTTTGAACGGGAAGCAGAAACTCTTAAACATCTAGATTGTCGCTCGATTCCTGAATATATCGACTATTTTGAAGTTCGCACCGATACCTATCAAGGTTTTGCCCTTGTTCAGAGTTATATCGAGGCTAAATCTCTCAAGGAACAGATAGAAACTGGTCGCAAATTTAGTGAAGCAGACCTACAAGAATTAGCTAAATCTATCCTAGGTATTTTAATTTATCTCCATGGACTTAACCCGCCAATTATCCATCGAGATTTGAAACCTAGTAATATTTTACTAAAAGATCGATCGGGTCATAGTATCGGTAATGTTTATTTAATTGATTTTGGTTCTGTCCAGAGTGTTGCTCAACAGGAACAGGCCACTTTAACTATTGTCGGAACCTACGGTTATATGCCCCCCGAACAATTTGGTGGTCGCACCGTTGCCGCTTCTGATTTATACAGTTTAGGAGCCACTTTAATCTATCTAGCTACAGGCATTCATCCCGCCGATTTACCCCAAAAAGATGGCAAAATTCAATTAAATAATTTAGCTAATTTAAGCCCTGCTTTTGTTCATTGGTTAGGGCAGTTAATTGAACCTAGTCTCGAAAAAAGGTTTGTTTCAGCACAGGCAGCAAATCAAGCTTTAAATACTCTCCACGAAATGCAATTAACTTCCTCGAACCTTGAAAAACCCGCAGGGAGTCGGGTACAGTTGCAAAAAAGCGAGGAGAAAATTAAAATATCTTTACCTCCCGAAGGTTTTACCCCTAAATTAATTTTTCTTGGAGCTTTTGCCATCGGTTGGAACGCTTTTTTATTAGTATGGACAGGAGGAGCAATTTCTATTCCTCTGTGGATGAGTTGGTTTTTTCTGCTCTTTTCCTTGCCTTTTTGGTTTGTGGGTTTAGGAATGCTTTACCAGATTATTTATTGTCTCAAAGGGGAGGAAATTATCACTATTGATAGGGAAGAAATTGTGGCCATTCAGCGAATTTGGGGTTTGACACTTCCGGGCAAAAAGAAAATGGCAAGACAACATATTAATAAACTGGTCAAAGCTGATAGTTATCATAGCAAAGATGGTGATGGTGATCGAGTTTATGTACCGATGGCTTTAACTATTTGGGCGGGGACTAAAGAATATACTATTAGCAGTAAAACAAAAGAATATCTGAGTCAACCCGAAATTGAATGGTTAGCAGCGGAATTGAGCCAATGGTTAGGAATACCAATTACTAATAAGTAGCTGGTTACAATCAGCTTTTTCTCCCCTCTCCCCACTCCCCCACTGATTACTGATTACTGCTTACTGATAACTGAAAAATCTCCCCACTCCCCCACTTCCCCACTCCCCCATTTCCTAATTCATAATTCATAATTCATAATTCCCACCCCCTGATATGGACGAACTGTCTGTGATCGGTGTAAAATTTTATGAAGAGTCTGGGCTTTTTTCTCCCTTTTCCTGAGAAATGCCCCAGAGCCAGTGACTAAGATCAAAATTGTGCATCCCATCGATAATTAAGTTTATGAGCGCCACTATTACCGTAGAAAAACGCAAATTAGAAAAACCCCCTTTAGAACTGCATTATCTCGGCGATCGAGTCTTGCGTCAACCGGCCAAGCGGATTGCTAAAGTCGATGACAGCATTCGCCAATTAGCCAGAGAAATGCTGCAAACTATGTATAGTTCCAATGGTATCGGGTTAGCGGCTCCGCAAGTGGCAGTCAATAAACAATTGATTGTCATCGATTGTGAACCCGATAAACCAGAAAATCCGCCCCTAATTCTGATTAATCCCCAAATTATCGGTTATAGTCCGGAATTGTGCAAAGCGGAAGAGGGTTGTTTGAGTATTCCCGATGTGTTTTTAGATGTCATCCGTCCCCAAGCGCTCGAAGTGAGTTATAAAGATGAACAGGGGAAACCGCGAAAACTGCAAGCTAACGGTTTACTAGCGCGGGTAATTCAACACGAAATGGACCATCTTAATGGTGTCATGTTCGTGGATAGAGTAGATAACGATTTGGCACTCAATGAAGAATTAAAAAAACACGGTTTTTCCGTGCAAGCGGTGAAACCGGTCGAGAAAGTGACAAAATAAAGGCATTAGTTAATTTAGGTGAGGAGTGAAGATGACCCCGAAAAGCGGCGTTTTATTGTTATTATCCTGTATTGCAGCGATCGCTGGTGTGGGTTGTGTCTTTGAAATTAGTTCGGGAGAACCGGATTTAGGCAATGCCACCACTGGCTTAATTCTAGCGGCAAGTGTGCCACTAACAGCCCTATTTTTTTGGGCAGCGGTTAAAGACACGAGAGCCAATTACAAATAGAATAACTTCCCCTCGGTTATCGAAAAATTGGCATAATTTTCATGAGCAAAAGAGAGAATTTACTTCTCTCTTTTGTTCGTTTTAACTACAGGGCAAATTGCCAGAAAAAGTTACTACTTTTTAGGACTTTATCATCTTTTATAGCAATCAAGTATATCCCGATGGGTGAAAATCTGATTAGGTAAAGATTTCCCCAGGCTGCATCTCACATTTGCAGAAATACCGACAATCAGCAATTATCAGTGACTAGAACTCTTGCAAATTAATTATATGTTATAATGGCGGGTTAACTAATTTTCCCAAAAAAATTAGTTAATTAGTAGATTTGTTATGAATAAAAACCTGAAGTTTTACTTTTAACTTAAAACTCTTTAGATATGCCTTAATTTGGTTATCAAAACCTCTTTATTTAAGCGGCAAAAACTATCTAAATTTTCATAATTGAGAATAAATTCTCCTTGTAGATTAATGTTTGACAACTTTTAAGAAGTTGCTATACCTATCCCTAAATCACAGTTATAAATAGCCGACAACAAGTTAACTATTAAACTATATCTTAGAGGACAATTCCGATATTTACAGGATAATATTTTCAAGATTTTGAGTTTACTATTTAGGGTTTGCTGAATAAATCTAAAAACCTTGTTGGATAAGGCTTTTAGACTTTTTTTCCCTGAAAAAGTGCCTACCATTGGAGTGATTGGGGGGAAAATTTAGGGATTTTTTCAACCGTTTAAAGGTCAATCTTTCATCGGCCACATCGACAAAAATCGTGTCTCCCCCTTTGAATTCGCCGCGCAGAATTGCCTTAGCGATCGGAGTTTCCACATATCTTTGTACTGCCCGTTTTAAGGGTCGCGCACCGTACACTGGATCGTAACCAATTTCTGCTAGATAATCGAGGGCAATATCGGCAAGTTTCAGGGCTAATTTTTGTTCCATCAAGCGATCGCTGAGATTGGCTGTCTGTAGTTTAACAATCGATCGCAGTTGCGCTTTTTGTAAACTATGGAAAATGATCGTTTCATCGATACGATTGAGGAATTCGGGACGGAAACTATTCCGCATTGCTTCCATCACCCGCGCCTGCATTTCCTCATAACGAGACTCATCACCGGCCACGTCTAAAATGTATTGAGAACCGATATTACTGGTCATAATAATTATGGTATTTTTGAAATCAACCAGATGACCTTGAGAGTCGGTTAAGCGCCCATCGTCAAGGATTTGTAACATAACGTTAAAAACGTCGGGATGGGCTTTTTCAATCTCATCAAAGAGGATGACAGAGTAGGGACGACGCCGGATTGCCTCGGTTAATTGTCCTCCTTCATCGTAGCCGACGTATCCCGGAGGCGCACCCATAAGACGGGAAACGCTGTGTTTTTCCATGTATTCCGACATATCGATGCGAACTAGAGCCTCTTCCGTGTCAAAGAGATTGCGAGCTAAAGCTTTCGCCAATTCTGTCTTACCAACACCCGTCGGACCGAGGAAAATAAAGCTGGCCGTGGGACGGTTGGGGTCTGATAAACCAGCGCGGGAACGTTGAATCGCTTCGGCTACGGCTGTGACCGCTTCCTCTTGACCGATGACACTTTCGTGTAATTCCTCTTCCAGATTGAGGAGTTTTTCTTTTTCCGATTCGATTAATTTATTGAGAGGAATTCCCGTCCATTTCGAGATAATTTCGGCGATATCCGATTCGAGAACTTCTTCTCTTAATAAACTTTTGCCAGTGGTTTGTTTGTCGGCCAATTGAGTTTCTAGGGCGGACATTTGCCGCTGCAGATCGGTTAATTTTCCGAACTTTAATTCCGCAGCGCGATTATAATCATAATCGCGTTCGGCCTGTTGAATTTCCAGATTAACTTGTTCAATCGCTTCTTTAACCCCACGAACTTTATCGATAATCTCTTTTTCCCCTTGCCATTGGGCATTTAATCCCGATTGTTCTTCCTTGAGGTTAGCCAGTTCTTTTTCTAACTTTTCTAACCGTTCTCGCGAAGCTGGATCATATTCCCGTTGTAGGGAAAGTTTTTCCATTTCTAGCTGAAGAATTTTGCGATCAATTTCATCGAGTTCTTCGGGTTTAGAGGTGATTTCCATCTTCAATTTTGCCGCCGCTTCATCAACTAAATCAATGGCCTTATCGGGCAAAAAGCGATCGCTAATATAACGATTAGAAAGCAGTGCCGCCGCTACTAAAGCATTATCGGCAATTTTTACCCCATGATGCACCTCATAACGTTCTTTGAGACCGCGAAGAATCGAAATAGTATCGACCACATTTGGTTCATCTACTAAAACCTCTTGAAAACGTCTTTCTAACGCCGCATCTTTTTCGATATATTTGCGGTACTCATCGAGGGTAGTGGCCCCAATACAACGCAATTCACCCCGGGCTAACATCGGTTTTAATAAATTGCCCGCATCCATTGCCCCTTGAGTGGCTCCCGCACCGACAACGGTATGAATTTCGTCAATAAACATGATGATATTGCCTTGGGAATCGGTGACTTCCTTGAGGACAGCTTTTAATCTTTCCTCAAATTCCCCGCGATATTTTGCTCCCGCAATTAAGCCACCTAAATCGAGAGAAATAAGAGTCCGATCTAACAGAGATTCTGGCACATCACGGTTAATAATCCGCTGGGCTAATCCTTCGACAATGGCTGTTTTTCCTACTCCCGGTTCCCCGATTAAAACTGGGTTATTTTTAGTCCGACGCGAGAGAATCTGAATGGTGCGACGGATTTCGTCATCCCGTCCAATTACGGGGTCTAATTTACCTTCCCGTGCCAATTGGGTCAGATCCCGTCCGTATTTTTCTAGGGCTTCGTATTTGCCTTCTGGATTCTGATCGGTCACTTTTTGACTACCTCTGACTTGTTGAATAATTTCTTTGAGTTTGCTTTCGGTAAGTCCGAATTCTTGAAAAATATTTTTACCGAAGCGATCATCTTTAGCGTAACCTAAAATTAAATGCTCGATCGAAATAAAGTCATCTCCAAATTCTCGGCGATAATTTTCTGCTCGATCAAGTAAACTATCTAAGCTACGACCTAAATAAATCGAGTCGCCAGGGTTAGAGATTTTCGGTTGACGACGGATAAAGTCATCGGTTCGATCCCGCAAACGGGCTAGACTAATATTAGCTTTACTAAAGACACTGCCCGCTAATCCCTCCTGTTCGAGAAGGGCTTTCATTAGATGTTCGCTTTCTATTTGTTGCTGGCTGTTCTGTTTGGCAATGTCCGGCGTTTTGACGATTGCCTCCCAAGCTTTTTCTGTAAATTGTTGTGGATTGGTTGGCTGCATTTTCTATAAGAGATTACTTTTATACCCTAGAGATTATTCTAGATTGACCGGTTTGTCGGCTCCTAGGGGCTTACCGTACCTAGTTAAGGGGGATTTCCCCTCAACTGTGCGATTTGAGCCGCTAAAGTTTATCAGCTGTAATGGATTTAAACTGCTTCTTGGAAATTTTAGTACAAATGTTCAAGCTCTCAACCAAGCTAAAATCTTAAGTAGCTGGTTATAATTAAATTAAAAATGAATTTTAGGTTCGATCCCCCCTGCCCCCCTTGATAAGGGTAGGGTTGATTGATAGTAGGGTTGATTGATAGTAGGGTTGATTGATAGTAGGGTTGATTGATAGTAGGGTTGATTGATAGTAGGGTTGATTCATGAATCAACCCTACCTTGATAAGGGGGGTGTCTGATAATTTTTAACGCCTACCTACTTAATTATTAAAGATGTTCACTGTTGACTGATTACTGATAACTGATAACTGATAACTGATAACTGATAACTGATTAAAGCTAACCCTAAAATACTCTCTAAGCGATTAAAGATTTAACTTTACTAATGATACCAACTGGGTCAATACCTTGGTGGGGGAACTGTTCCCATAAACCGCCACAACCTTCATGGTGAGTACCGATATAGGCGTATTTAGGAGTTAAACCGCGTTCGAGTAACCAAGAACCATAACGGCTACCTAAACCCGTGCGACGGTTAAATGCTTCTACCACTAAAACAAAGGGAGAACTACCAACTTTAGCGATAATTTCTTCATCCACTACATTGAGAGTCGGTTTATTAATTAAACCCACGTCAATACCTTCTTGTTTTAGACGTTCCACTGCATCCAAAGCGCGGTATAAACCATCGCCAAAGCTGATGATATAACCGGCAGTGCCTTCTCGAATTGCTTCATCTTTTCCGGGGACAAAGGTATAACCATCGCCAAAGAAATTATTACCTTTAGTATCAAGAATATTGGGAGTTTTAGAACGAGTCGAGAAGATAAAACGTAAACCGGGTTGATGGAAAGTTGCCTCGACACAAGCGGTCATTTGTGCAGCATCGGCCGGAAAATAAAGACGGGTTTCGTAACCGTCATCCAGTCCATTATCGGCAAAGAAATTATTCAAACCAAAGTGACAGGTATTATCCGCCATATCATCGATACCAGAATGGGAAAAATGACATAAAAGATTAGAATAATTCAAGCGGGCCATGGTGATTTCAGAAATACACATTTCTAGAAAAGCGGCAAAGGTGGCGAAAATTCCCTGTTTACCTTTTTCCATACCAAAACCAGCGGCTGCCGAAAGATTGCCCCGTTCCATAATACCGGAAGGAATAAACACTTCGGGATGTTTATCGTGGATAATTTTCAGGCCGCAGGAACCCTCTAAATCGCTATCTACTACTAATACCTTAGCCTTGCGTTCTTCCTCGCTCATTTTGCCTAAAAGACTGACTACTGCTTCGCCGAAAACGTTGCGGTTAGAACCCCATTTATCTCCAGAACCGAGGAATTTATAGTCATTAGAAGGCTTCTTAATACTGTTGAGATATTCCACGGCGGCACTGTGTCCTTTTGCCTCTAAATATTTCAAAGCCAAGGGTACAGAAATCACATCATGACCGTGGTTAGAACCTTCTAACCCTTCAATACCGGGACACATGGGACGTTTATTAATAATCGCAATCGGGCCGGGAGTATTAATTGCTTCACAGATATTGCGATACAAACTATCGATATCTTCCCCATCTCCCACTAACACTTTTAGTCCATGACCGGCGAGAGTTTTAGCCACATCATAACCGGGTAAATATTTGGAAGGATTACCAGCAATCGTCACATCATTATCATCAATAATTAGCTTAACATTGATGTGTTGAGCCACAGCTAAACGGGCAGCTTCCGCGTCATTGCCTTCCTGTTGAGAACCATCGGAACCTAAGCAAAAAACGGTTTTCCCTGGGTTAGCTAAAGCGACACCGTTAACGTAGGGCCACATATGTCCTAAACGGCCAGAACTAAATTTGACGCCGGGGGTTAATCCTAATTCCGGGTGTCCAGGGAGTTTAGAATTAGCCTCGCGGTAGTGCATTAATTGTTCTGGGGGTAAAGAACCTTCTAACGCAGACATGAGATATTGAGTACCGACGCGGTGTCCCGCTTCATCGAAGAAAATTGGTACAAATTGACTAGGTTGACTGCGGAAAAGAGCATCGAGAATCACCACTTCCGGGACGGTATCGTAGGGGCCGCCGGTGTGACCACCCACACCCCGGGCCGCACCCGTGGCAGTAAAAAAGATGATAGCATCGCGACAGAGTTGGATATTGGCTTTTAGGGCGCTTCTTTGCTCGTCGGTTAGGGTGGGGTTACTGGGGTCGAGACTGATGGGTTTATAGGCACTCAAATCGATGGGAAAGGTTGTCATCGTAGATTTTCCTTAATGTAGAGAAATAACTATAGTCAGGGAAATCATAGCCTAGAATGTCACCCGATCGATTGATTGAATAATTTCTTATCGAAAATTTGGGTTGAAAACCCCGTCCTTTTAGGACGGCTTTAAGCTACAATGGAAAAACCGATAACCAAGCTAAAAACTGAACCTTGACCACAGATAGTAGGGGGTTTCGTTCAGAAAGGAATTCAAATTCGGCCTTGAACCAGTAAAACTTTCTAGGAAATAAGGTTGAACATGAGATTTTTTCCACTTGTTCAAAGTGGCCGTCCGGCATTCGGACAATCAAAACGGACGGGTCGGAAAGCGTAAGACTACCGCTAAGGTAGCGGCATCCCGTGAAGCGTCAACCCAGCGGTCGGTCGTTTAATTAAGTTTGTTCGATCTGCCAGTCATCACCGTCTGGCCCCGGCGGTGAGGATGTCAACATAGATACCCCTTAATAATTCCACTTCACCCCTTATCCTCCTTAGTAGCTGACCATTGAGTTAACCCGGCGCCAATCAAAGCAGCCGGAGCGGGCAACGCCATCGCTAACTTTTCTTCTGGGAGAATTAACGACAAGGCAATTGAACTGATTAGCCCTGATGCAATAAAAATCATTGCAGTTTGGTTTTTACTAGCTATTCGGACAAAATTAAAGGGAGAATAAAACACACTAAAAGAAAAACCATAAATTTTTGTTTAACTATCGCGATTAACTTTAAGGTGCTTGGTTTTTAAAAGGATGATTCCAGGGTAAATTAGCCTGTAATCCAAACTTCCAAGCTAAATATCCTGCCAATTCGGTAGCTTTATTTTCCGTGGTGATTACTAGCTCGGCTATTCTCTGTTAAACCAGCGGACCCATTGAATTGCTCCACCAATACGAAATTCTGGGCGAATATTAAAAGTCCCCCATTTACCCCTGTTATTTCTGGAAGCCCATTGACACTGAGAAAGTCATTCCCCCCAGAAACAAACCGGGAAGTAACTATTCTCCAGGAATTGTTCCCAGTAGTTTGAGTATCGGCTGCTCCGTTCACCACATTAGGAAAATGAGAAACGGTCAAAGGCGCGTTAGCCAAATCTGGTCTATCTTGCCAGTTAAAGCCTTGAATCGCCCCCACTGAAGTATGATTATTATCAATATATTTTAATCAATTCTCTCAGCACTCTGTAGTATTTTATTCTTTCTTCTCGGTTTCTTTCTCTATAACGAAGTTCCTTCTTTTTTCTGGTAACTTTCATTTTTTTTAAGGCATAGCAAATGGCACTTGGTCTCACTCCAAACTTCTCGGCT
>NZ_JAJTDH010000025.1:0-30769 GCF_021300285.1 Microcystis sp. 49638_E5
TTCTCTACAGTATTACCTTGAGCATCGGTATAAAATTCCTTTAACCCTAAGTCAATTCCTGTTATTTGTCCCGTCGGTTTATGGTATTCTTGCCGTTCTACGTCAATCAGAAACCGGCAATAATAACCGTCAGCACGTCTAACAACTCTTACCCGTCTAATCTGTTGCTCTGAATAATAAACTAAGGTCTTTTGACTACACCATAAACCAAATTCTCCTGCTTTAAAGCCATCAGTAAATCTGATTTTACGTCGATCATCAGATAGTTGGTAGCCTGTTAGTTTATACTCAACGGAACGACTATGCTTTTTGAACCGAGGAAACCCCTTTTTTCCCGGTATCTTGGCATGACAATTCTGGTAAAACCGATTAATTGATTGCCAGGCTCTATCAGCAGCCGATTGACGTGCTTGTGAGTTTAATTTATTAACCCAAGGTGTCTCTTTATTGTTAGCTAGTACCGAGCAAAGTTTTTGGAGATCATTGCGGGTTGTACCCTTATGATCCATACAATAACGAACACAAGAGTTACGCACAAACTGAGAAGTTTTGATAGCTTCATCAAGCCGGTGATATTGCTCTAGTGTCCCGTTTTTTAGCCTTGCTTCTACGACTAGCATATAACAATTCTCGACCATTGGTTAAGTAGATTGTAACACAGTTTGTCCACAGATGGTGGAATTAAACCGATGCTCCGTTGCTAATATTCTGGTCGGATTTCATCCCCCGCAAAGGTGAGTATCTTATCGAAAAATGTAGCGGGGGTATTCATCCGATATTTTAGGTAACTTAGGGAATGGGGGATAAGGATTAGGGGAAGTGGGGAAGTGGGAAATTTCAACTAAAACCCTAAAACCCCTAAAACCCCAACACCTAACCCCCAACAGCTAACGGCTAAAAATAATCTTCTCGATGGCATCTAGGGCGGCTTCTAGGTCATCATTGACGATTTGATCGGGGAATTCCTCGCTGGCGGCTAATTCTTCTCGGGCGCGTTCCAGACGACGGGCGATCGCCGTTTCAGCATCTTTGCCCCGGCCGCGCAAACGACGTTCTAATTCCTCGAAACTGGGGGGTAGGATAAAGATTCTCCTCGCTTCGGGGAAGCTTTGACAGACCTGTCTGGCTCCCTCCAATTCGATTTCTAGAATGACGGTCTGGCCCGCCGCTAATTGAGCGGCGATCGCTAATTGGGGTGTCCCATAATAATTGCCCGCGTATTCGGCCGATTCTAGAAATTCTCCGGCTGCCATTTTCTCCTCGAAACTGGGACGGTCGAGAAAATAGTAGTCTTCCCCCTCAATTTCACCCGGTCGAGGTGGGCGCGTAGTAGCGGATACTGACAGGTAGAGGTTAGGGAAACGAGTTAGTAAATGCCGGACTAGCGTACCCTTGCCCACACCGCTAGGGCCAGTAATGACGATTAATTGACCGGGTTGCATGGGGTTAATAACTTAGTTGCTACTATTAACAGGGGCTTCCTTGTTGACCACGAAACGGTGAGCCACGGTTTCCGGTTGAATGGCCGACAGCACCACATGACTAGAATCGGTGATGATCACCGCACGAGTCCGTCTTCCGTATGTAGCATCGATTAAACAGCCTTTATCCCGAGCATCACTGATGATGCGTTTGATAGGAGCCGATTCTGGGCTAACGATGGCGATAACCCGATTAGCGGAAACAATATTACCGAAGCCGATGTTGATCAGTTGTATATCCATAAGTTAACAAAGGTGCAGTCCTTTGTACAAAAGAGTGTGGAGGTATGATTACAATGTTATCGAGAAAGATTTAGCCTTACAAGGCTAAAAATAACATTCTTAATCACATTTTAGTATTTTTTCAGGTTTTTTGCGATTTTAATTAAATTTGTTTACACGAGTCTCTATCTTAGGGAATAAAAAGGCAAAAGTCGGGAAAATTAGGGAATTTTGAAGGTTTGGGGCGTGGGGTGATGGGGTGTAGGGTGTGGGGTGTAGGGTGTGGGGTGTGGGGTGTGGGGAGATGGGGTGTGGGGTGATGGGAGCTTTTTTCAGTGTTGCCAAAGGCACGGCGTAGCCGTCCAGTAAACAGTAAACAGTAATCAGTAATCAGTGAACTGAAAACTCACAACTGATCACTGATAACTGATCACTGTCAAGAATGTCCCCAGCAATGGCATGATAATTATGGTAACTAATAAGTATTCTCTATCCTTGGTGGGTGCGTCAGACTATGGGTTTTGCTGATCTATCGATCGCTGATATTGCGGCAGAGTACGATCTGGCCGATGAATCTGTGTTGTCACTTTGCGACCAATTAGGCATCTCCTATAAAGATCGGCAGACTAATCTCGCCCTAGAAGATGCTAAAGCAATTATCTCACTGATTTTATCCAAACGATCGGGAGTAACCGCCTCGAAAACGGAAACGTCCCCTTGACTTTATTCCCAACTGGGATCTTCTCGGTGTCCGTGATCACTTAGAATCGATCGACACCCTCCCAGAGGAGAAAATTTTTTAGTCACCTTAAAATTCCCTTTCTTGGAACAATTGCGAGTAGGAGAACAATGATCAAACGTTTGATTGTGGCAGCGATCGCTGTAGTTTTTTTTGTATTACAATTCAATCTTAACGGCGCTAGTGCCTTAGAACTCAATGAAAAAACCCTCACCATCACCCTCAATGATGCAGGGGAATCGGTGACTTTGACTTCTGAACAAGCGACGGAAGGACAGAAACTTTTTGTCGCCAATTGTACTAAGTGTCACCTGCAAGGTAAAACCAAAACTAATAATAACGTCAGTTTGGGTCTGGCCGATCTGGCAAAAGCGGAACCTCCCAGAGATAATCTGTTAGCATTGATTGATTATCTAGAACATCCCACCAGTTACGATGGTGAAGATGATCTAAGCGAATTTCATCCCAATGTTAGCCGTCCCGATATCTTCCCAGAATTACGCAATCTGACGGAAGATGATGTGTATAACGTCGCCGCTTATCTGTTGGTTGCTCCCCGTCTAGACGAGCGCTGGGGTGGCACAATTTACTTCTAAATTGCCCTCCATATATCCCTCGATCCCTCTAGATTTCTAGGGGGATTTTTGATTAGACAGCAAATAGTTGTAAAAATTCTTTGAGTTCATTTAATACCTCATGCTCAAAGTTCCAAATATGACGTTTGTTTTTCATAACATAATCAAATCCATTCATACTGCATTTCCTGCCAGCTTGTTTTTTGTCTTCTGTGGAACAGGTATCAAATCGTAAATAGTTACTAATCCAAAACTTATCAAAATCTTTGTCTTTAATCGATTTTTCTTGCTTGTTTAAACAATTTCTCCAGTCTTCTAAACAATCCGCATAGGTGGAATCTTGACTTTTAATCTTCTTGAGAACTGTTTCTAGTTCTCCTTGTCCTTCCACATTGGTAAAATAACAAGCAAATTCTGTGATTTGATCTTCTATTGTTGTCAATCTATAAAGCTGACTGGTTTTCCTAATATCTTCCGCTTCTGGATACACCTTTTTCAGACAATCGTTAAGCCAATTTAGTCGCTCTGTCTTAGTATCAGAATCTTGATCGATAATAATACCAACTTTAGGGATAGCTTTTTTACCAAGAGTCGCCTTAATTTCATCGAAAGTGCTGGTTAATTTAGCTTGATCTAAACCCTGTAAACATTTATAGTCATCTTCCTCAAAGCAAATCGGTTTATCTAACTGAATTTTGTTAATATTTAAGTATTTTACTAGGGCTTCGATAAAAATTTTATCATTCTTGCTCTCGACGATTAATAAGTTACTCACCTCTCACCTCATTGCCATGTTTTAAGGCGTACTCTAAAGTGCTTAATTGTCTTTTAATACCAATAATTTTATCAGTTCTGGGACTCCTTGCTAGTTCAAAATAGGCCCCCTGTTCTGGATAATATTCTAACCCCACATCGGCAAAAGCTTGGATCATCTCTAAACTATGGGTTGTGGCAAAAATTTGGCTATCTAGTTCGATAGCTAATCGGAATAAAGTTTTCCAAATATCTGGGTAAGCAGTATAGTGAAGACCATTTTCTATTTCATCGATAAAAATAATTTTTTGCGGATTAAGCAGCAGAGAAAAAATCATCTCTATTAGACGATTAATAGCTTCACCAAACAGAGATATGGGTAGGCGTTTTCTCTCTTTTCTTTTCAGATATAAATTTGGTTCACCCAGAAAAAAACTTTCTATTTTCTCAATAGAAGGATCGAGAATTTGTAGAGCTTTTAGCACTTCTTCTTCCTGTTCATTAAAAACTATTTTAGTATAGGACTCGCTCAATTCTTCCAAAGATTTACTGACAGATGCGGCAATGATTACTGGTTCCTCATCACCTGGATCAGGTAAAGCGAGTATTCCCTCAGAACTAGCAATTAAAAAATAGTTCAGTTGACCATCATTTGAGTCATTCTTGAGGTGAAAACTTGTGTGAATATTTAAGATAGAAATAACTGATTTATTTTTAGCGATAAAATCGTATAATTTTTGCAAGTCTTCAGAGATGCCTAAAACGCCATCTTTAAGAGAACCAGAAATCGATATTTTTACCAATTTATCTCCTCGTTTAGATTGGGAGCCTTTTAACTCAATAATATTTTTTCTATCAAGATTGAATAATAAATTATCCCAGGCATTTTTGGGAACAGCCTGAACAACTGCTAAAGATTGCCTACGAATGATTCCTCTGATGTAGGGATGAATAGTATTTGGATAGGGATAACTATACAAAAATATTGCCTCTAACAGGGCAGTTTTCCCTGAATTGTTTTTACCGCCAATTAAATTAACTCGCTCAAAACCTTCAATTTTGGTATGCTCAAAACATCTAAAATTACTAATTTCAATATCCTTAATCATGTTGACCTCTGGGCTGGATAAGCATAAACTTAGGGGTAGGAATGACCCTGGTAAGATGGGGATTTTTTTACTTAATTCTAGACGAGAATCGCCGCCAACTCTCAAATCGGTGACTATCCCCCACCGAAACTGCCACCCTAAGAGATAATAGAGACAGGGATTTATTTACATTTCTTCATCATGGCTAGAGACTTACGAGGATTTATTAAGCTTTTAGAAGATCGTGGCCAATTACGCCGCATTAGTGCATCGGTCTCTGCCGATTTAGAAATTGCCGAGATCGCTAATCGGATGCTACAGGTGGGGGGGCCGGCCCTACTGTTTGAAAACGTGCAAGGAGCAGAGTTTCCCGTCGCTATTAACCTGATGGGAACGGTAGAACGCATCTGTTGGGCGATGAACCTGAATAAACCCGAAGAATTGGAAGATTTAGGCAAAAAACTCGCCCTCTTGCAACAACCGAAACCGCCGAAAAAACTCTCCCAAGCGATCGATTTTGGTAAAGTGTTGTTTGATGTCCTGAAAGCCAAACCCAGCCGTAACTTTTTCCCTCCCTGTCAACAGGTGATTTTAGAAGGGGATGAAGTAGATTTAAAGAAAATTCCGATGATTCGCCCCTATTCTGGCGATGCAGGCCAGATTATCACCCTAGGGCTAGTAATTACCAAAGATTGCGAAACGGGAAACCCTAACGTCGGTGTCTATCGCTTACAGCTACAGTCTCACAATACCATGACCGTTCACTGGTTATCCGTGCGCGGTGGGGCGCGTCACCTGCGAAAAGCGGCGCAAATGGGCAAAAAATTAGAAATAGCCATCGCTTTGGGGGTTGATCCTCTAATTATCATGGCCGCCGCCACTCCTATCCCCGTAGATCTGTCAGAATGGCTGTTTGCGGGATTGTACGGCGGTTCTGGGGTACAGTTAGCCAAGTGTAAAACCCTCGATTTAGAAGTGCCGGCCGACTCAGAAATCGTCCTCGAAGGAACAATTACCCCCGGAGAGGTATTGCCAGATGGACCCTTTGGTGATCACATGGGTTACTATGGCGGTGTGGAAGATTCACCCCTGATTCATTTCCACTGCATGACCCACCGTCGCGACCCCATTTATTTAACCACTTTTAGCGGTCGTCCTCCCAAGGAAGAAGCGATGATGGCTATCGCTCTTAATCGTATTTATACACCGATTTTACGGCAACAGGTGTCGGAAATAAGAGATTTTTTCCTGCCCATGGAAGCTTTAAGCTATAAAGCGGCGATTATCTCCATTGATAAAGCTTATCCCGGACAAGCGCGGCGAGCGGCCTTAGCTTTTTGGAGTGCCTTACCCCAGTTCACCTATACTAAATTTGTCATCGTCGTCGATAAGGAGATTAATATTCGCGACCCCCGGCAAGTGGTTTGGGCAATTAGTTCTAAAGTGGATCCGGTTCGCGATGTGTTTATTCTCCCGGAAACCCCCTTTGATAGCCTCGATTTTGCCAGCGAAAAGGTCGGTTTGGGGGGAAGAATGGGAATTGATGCCACAACAAAAATGTATCCCGAAACGGACCACCAGTGGGGGGAACCTTTGGAGTCGGATCCGGCCATGGCGGTCAAGGTTTCCCAACGCTGGTCAGAATACGGTTTAATCGATATTAATTTACAAGAAGTAGATGCCAATAAATTTGGCTACGAAATGTACTGCCCACTCCCTCCTGGTGCTTGACATAAATCCCGCAATAATGTTAAAATGAGAAACTGGCTTAAGCCAAAGACAGCAGGTGCGAAACAGCTTAAATACCCTGCCGAGGTCAAAGCGAGAAAACAGCGGCCAAAAAGACTAAAGAGAGATTTTTTCTGTCTCGGTCGTGCCTGAACTGATTCTCTCCAATCAACCCCGGCGCTACAAGGGGTTATTTTTGCGCCTGTGGAACCGGTCCCCCGCATACAGGAGGTGAACAAGGGATGGGGAGAAGCAGAGAAAGCAAGGGATTAATTCTAGAAGAATTAAAAACCTCCCTTAGCGAAGCTCAATTAACGATGGTCATCGACTATCAAGGTTTAACCGTCGCCGAAATCAGCAATCTACGCCGCAAATTGCGCCCCACGGGAACGATTTGTAAAGTCACCAAAAATACTTTGATGGGATTGGCGATCGCTGAAGATAGTGGCTGGGAACCGATGAAAAGCCTTTTATCGGGAACATCCGCCTTTCTGCTCGTAAAAGAGGATATCGGTGGAGCTTTCAAGGCCTATCAAGAGTTCAAAAAAGAAAGCAAAAAAACCGAATTGCGCGGCGGTGTCCTCAAAGAAGGGACAAAAGGTCAACTGTTGACAGAAGAGCAGCTCAAAGCGATCGCTGATTTACCGTCGAAAGAACAGTTAATCGCTCAGGCCGCCGGAGCAATCAACGCCATTGCCGCCAAACTGGCCCGCAGCATCAACGAAGTTCCCGCATCTTTGGCCCGTGCCGTCGATGCCGTGGCCCGTCAAGAAGAAAAAGAAGCGGCTTAATACCGCGCCAATCAATCACTTAAAACAATTAGGAGTCTAACCCATGTCTGCTGTAGCTGAAATCTTAGAAAAACTCAAAACCCTGACCCTCTTAGAGGCTGCGGAATTAGTCAAAGGTATCGAAGAAACCTTCGGAGTTAGTGCCGCCGCTCCAACTGGTGGCATAATTATGGCGGCCCCTGGGGCTGCTCCCGCGGCTGCTGCTGAAGCTGTGGAAGAACAAACCGAATTTAACGTCGTTCTCGAAGAAGTTCCCGCCGACAAGAAAATTGCTATCCTCAAGGTAGTGCGCGAATTGACCGGTTTAGGACTCAAAGAAGCGAAAGACCTAGTAGAAGCCGCTCCCAAAGCGGTTCAAGAAGGCATTAACAAAGACGAAGCCGCCGCCACCAAGAAAAAACTGGAAGACGCTGGGGCAAAAGTTAGCGTTAAATAGCTCGCCACTGATTCTGGGGATGTAGATTACATCCCCAGGCAAGCTGAAAAGCTCATTTCCTGATACTATAGGATTGTTATAGCAGTCTTGTAGGATGTCCAACCATGGAAAGCGTCGCTTACATTTTGGTTTTAACTATGGCTTTGTCGGTAATTTTCTTCGCCATTGCCTTCCGGGAACCTCCCCGGATTCAAAAGTAAATTTCTTAACTCCGTTTAATAATTTTCTTTCCCGAGCCGCCCGCTTGCCAAAAGCAGGTTAGCGGCTCTGGTTTTCCTATTTAAAGGCTTAAATTAAAGGTTCCCCTCACCGAGCGCCTCCTATGCAATGCCCTAATTGTCAGCATACCGATAGTCGCGTTTTAGAGTCCCGTTCCTCCGAAAACGGTCAGAGCATTCGTCGTCGTCGTGAATGCTTACAATGTAAACATCGCTTCACCACCTACGAGCGCATCGAATTCGTGCCGATCACGGTGATTAAAAAAGATGGTAAACGGGAATCTTTTGATCGCTGCAAACTGCTGCGCGGTATCGTCCGGGCCTGTGAAAAAACTGGCATTCCCCACCTAAGATTAGAGGCGATCGTCAATGATATCGAATCCCGTCTGCAGCAAGACTCAAAACGGGAGGTAACAAGTCAGGAGATCGGTCAATTAGTCCTAGAATACCTCCGGCAAGAATCGGAAGTGGCCTATGTGCGCTTTGCTTCGGTTTACGGCAATTTTCAGGGAATTAGAGACTTTATCGCCGCTTTAGCGCTGCTGCAATCCTCCGAAATTGAACGCGCTCATCCTTCTTGGTCTGAAGCGGAAGAGGCCAGCGTGATCACCTCGTCTTAAATAGTTCCCGATTCAGTTATAATTAGGATCCCTTGTGCTATTTAAAGCCCAAGCTCCGGTTAGATTCTTACAAAGTCATTCTTGAGGCAGATTGCCTCCAAGAATGCAGGATGCGGCAGTTCATCCCCTAGGCCCTGCCTAGTAACTAAATTAGGAGGCATCTCCTGTATTTAGAAACTGTACATCACATAGGAGGAAAAACCTACGGAAATTCCGAGGCCCAAACAACGTACATGACCACCCAAAAAACCGCAAACAAAAACATAGGCTTTACCCATGAAGATTTTGCCGCCCTTCTAGACAAATACGATTATCATTTCAGTCCGGGAGATGTTGTCGCCGGGACTGTTTTCAGCATGGAACCCCGGGGAGCGCTCATCGATATCGGTGCTAAAACCGCCGCTTTTATCCCCGTGCAGGAGATGTCGATCAACCGCGTCGATAATCCCGAAGAGGTTTTACAGCCCAACGAAACTCGGGAATTTTTCATTCTTACCGATGAGAATGAAGATGGACAGCTAACTCTGTCGATCCGTCGCATTGAATATATGCGCGCTTGGGAACGGGTGCGTCAATTGCAAAAAGAAGATGCTACCGTGCGCTCCAATGTTTTCGCCACTAACCGTGGTGGGGCATTAGTCAGGATTGAAGGTCTCCGCGGCTTTATCCCCGGTTCTCACATTAGCACCAGAGAGGCGAAAGAGGATTTAGTCGGTCAGGAATTGCCCTTAAAGTTTTTAGAAGTGGATGAGGATCGCAACCGTCTGGTTTTAAGTCATCGTCGCGCTTTAGTGGAACGCAAGATGAACGGTTTAGCCGTGGGACAGGTGGTAATCGGTTCTGTGCGCGGAATCAAGCCCTACGGTGCTTTCATCGATATTGGTGGAGTCAGTGGTTTACTGCATATTTCCGAAATCTCTCACGATCACATTGACACCCCCCACACGGTTTTCAATGTCAATGATGAGTTGAAAGTGATGATTATCGATCTCGATGCCGAAAGAGGTCGCATTTCCCTCTCGACTAAACAATTAGAACCAGAACCGGGAGATATGCTAAAAAATCGCCCGTTAGTGTTTGAAAAAGCCGAAGAAATGGCGATTAAATACCGAGAAAAACGTCTAGCGGAAGCGGAAGGCCGGACCGTCTCGGAAGTAGTGGAAGAAATCGAAGTTCCCCCCGCCTTGGAGGAGGAAGATTTAGTTCTCGCCGCCACCGAGGAGTAGGTCAGCTATCAGTTATCAGTTATCAGTTAAGTACCTAAGCAAAATTAATTACACATATCTAACCACCTCTTGCCTCTTGCCCCTTGCCTCTTGCCTATCTTCACTAGGAAATTAATTTTGCACGACTACTTATCAGATGTGAGTTTTTAGTGGACAGTCTTAAGTAGGGTCTGCGGCAATCCCCCGTGAAACAGGAAGCTCTCAACGACCTTGAGAGTAGTTCACTTTCAATCTTTAAAACCGACACGGCTGGCAACTCCTGTAATTCCGGTCATCTCCTCACTACTGTTGGCATCGAGGAAACGATCCAAGTCATCAAAAGTGGTTCCGTAGGCAATAGTGCTATCGTGGTATCCTTTCAGACTGACGGTATGTTGAGTAAAAACTTGCTGGAGATGGGGTAAACCGATGAGATAACTGTAGGTAGTGGCTCCGATGGCTAAATCCTTGCCCATTTCTTTGGTAGCCGACTCTAAACGAAAAGCGGCGTTGACTGTATCCCCGATCGCTGTATAATCTGGATGTTCACCGCTGCCAGTATTGCCGACCATAGCATAACCAGTATTCACCCCCGCACCGATGCGTAATTTAAAAGGTAAGGGATATTGTTCGCTTAAGGTGCGAGTCATGTTATTTAGTTGTATAATTGCTTGGAAAATTTGCAGGATATCGTCTTGATCGACTTCCTGTTGGCCGTGAAACCAGATGGCCATGATCGCATCACCAATATATTTATCTACCCAACTGCCGGAACTGCGGATAATATTCCCCGCATGGCGAAACCAATTGCCAATCAGAGAAGAAAGCACTTTTTCGTCTAATTGCCTCGTTAAAGCCGTAAAATTACGCATATCTACCACCATCACCGATGTTAAGCATCGTTCATGGACGGCGGAGGTGAGGGTATCCCATTCTAAATGGCGCGGTTGCTTGCCTGCATTGGTGGGAGTAGGACGATAGAACTGCACCTCGGTTTTGCCAAAGGTGATCTGCTCTTTGCTATGGATAGTCACCGGAATGGCTACCCTTCTGCCATTGACAAAAGTTCCATTGCGACTACCGAGATCGATCAGATAAAAATCCCCTGTTTCCGTGGATTGTAAAATAGCGTGATTACGAGAGATACAGTGATCTTTAATCACGATATCGTTATCTTTGCTCCGTCCGATTGTCCAGTAAGCTCTCCCCACGAGAGGGAAAAAACGCTGGCCCTTCTCGGTATGGAGTAGTAAATAGGGGTTTTGTCCTAGTAGTATATCCACGGGTGCATAAGCGGCAATAGATAGACTGCGTTAATTATATAGCCTATTGTCTTAGGCCAGAGAGGCGGTAATCCAAAATAAACCATCGACTAAAATTGTACTCAATACAGCCCCGCTAAATGCCCACCAATGACATACCCTTTTTTGCAAAGGATAAATACCGATCGCTAAGAGCAGGTTGAGCAGCACAATCGCCCAACTGATGCCCCAGGGGGTCTCAATTTGGGCTAAGGCGTTATGAAATATCGGCGATACTAGGTTGGGATCTAGTTCCACGGTCATTAATTGTCGCCAGTAGGGAATTAGTCCCGTTAGATAGAAATATACATCGGTGATGGCCGTTCCTAACAAAGAACCCAGATAGAAAAGATTGCCCACTTTGCCACGACCTTTGTATAGTCCCCAGAGAACAAAGGGCAGCCCGATCGCTTCCATGGGAATATGGATCAAAGGTTCCCAACGCCACCAACCCCAGTAGAGAGAACCTGCTAACCAACTCCAACTAAAGCCCAAAAGTAAATCCCCCCAAAGACTGATTTTTTCTTGTTTGAGCAGCCAAACCCCTAACCCCACCCAGAAAAAGGTTAAACCTAGGCTAACTTCGGGATAGTAGCGCACTAGGGGCGCTTGTATGAATACGGGGACTGATACCAGAAATGCTGCTGTCCAAAAGACGGATTGACATTTTTCCCAGTTAGGGACTAGGGGTTTCAGGCGATCGGGATTGCTGGAAACTAGGGTAGAGTTGAGCAAAGGATTTCAGAATTGTTACGAAACTTTACTTACATTAATATACATCATTCTCTGTCCACTATATCCCCTCTAGAAGATTTTAATCAGTTAAAAAGGAAAATTGAGGGAGAATAACTGAGCGCTATCCTGTTAGAATCGAAACGACAGCAGCGATCGAGGAGTGAAACAAATATGCCGGCGGGCTATGAAGAAAATCCCAGAATGCCCCTAGATAAAGTTATTTTTGTTATTGCTTGCATCTATCTAGGTTGGGTGGTGGCATGGCTCATCAGTCAGAAAAATGCCCCTATCTCTCAAAATAGCACGACTTCCCAAGAAGATAAAAAATTTATTGCCTATCTGCAATCATCCCTTGCTATTATCGATCGCCAAAGTCAAACTTCATCCCCCGATCCCAATCCTGCTGCCAAAAATAACCCTTCTCCAGTAGTGCCAGTTCCACCAGCACCACCCGCTAATTTACCGGTTAATAACACTCCCCAGATCATAGAAAGAATTTACGTTCCTGTTTATCCCCAAACCCCTGAAACTACTGCCAAACTTGTCCCAGTTACACCCTCAAATACCGACATTTCTGCACCACCATTACCAGCTGCTCCCCAAGGGAATCGACCAGTAGCATCGGTTATTCCTACCAATAATCAGGTGAAAAATACTCTAGTGGGAGTGATGGATTTAGGCGATCGATCTACAGCTTTATTTGATAATAAGGGCATAACCACTCGTATTTCTCCGGGGGAATTTATCAATGGTTGGACTTTAGTGGAAGTTGGTAATCAACAGGTTATTTTGTCTCGCAATGGCCAAACAAAAGTCTTAGAAGTGGGACAATCTTTTTAGGTTAAACGACGGATAAATTCCAGGGGTAAACCGTCTGTATCGGCAATAAAGGTGACTTCATAGACATGATCGCCGATCATCTGTTGTTGGGGTGGCAAAAGAATATTTAAAGGTTGATATAAATCGGCTTCCTCTTGATGGGCTTGCTGAAGGTTATTTGTTAATTTTTCTAACCATTCTGGTAAATTGCTGACATTTTCTGTTAGGTCAAAAGACAAGTGATAATAACCGACATAATGCTGATCACCAAAGGCATCGGGAGCGGGTTTCGGTTGAGGAATTTGGATTAATTCGATGCGTCCGTTTAACCCCGTTAGCCAACAGGCCAAAGTATAACCAGTAGTGAATCTTTCCTCTAGGGTAAAACCGAGAAGTTGATAAAAAGCGATCGCCCGATGGATATTAGCGGTACGAATAGAAACATGGTGCATTTTCAGGAGAAAGAATTATGAATTATGAATTATGAATTATGAAGTGGGAAGTGGGGAGATGGGGAAGTGGGGAGATGGGGATAATAAATAAAAGCAATCTTCTATCTCCTATCTCCTGACGACTGGCTCCTAATGGCTAATGATTAATCAAAAAGACGAAAATAGGGATAACGTTTGGGAACCCCCGGTTCTTTTTCCAGATCAAAATTAATTACATCCCAACAGGGTTCATCGGGGGCATCGGGACTAAATTCTACCGGTAAACCGTAGAGACGGGGAATAGTGGCTTCACCCAGTTCATTACCGCGCCAAGTGGTGTTACGTTCTAGGTAGGAACTAACTAAATCGCGATAACGGTTGGCAATAATTACTTTAGTCGCTTTAAATCCTTGAGTATAGAGGCGATCAAGTGCTTCGTGAATCTCAAAACGAATACCATCCGGGTGGGTGTGTTGACGATACCACTCACCATTCCAGAGTCGCCAATGCCGTCCTGACTGCAAGTGAACCAACTCACCCGTTTTGGGATCGGCTTCAAAAGCCCCATGGCGCGGACACAAATAGGTATCCGTCAAAGTGAGGGCGGGGATTAGCTGCCGACAGTGAGGACAATGGATATCGGGGCCAAAAACAGGGTATTGTAAACTTGCATTGATCATGGAAGAACCTAAACTAAAAATTGCTATCTTTGTACCAATAAGCCTATCCATATTATACCCAACCAAATTGGACGGGTATTCTCTTTCGACTTTAGTGCAGATCCTTTCATGTCTTTAGATAACTTAAGATCAACTTCTAATTTCTGGCCCCTTGTCGATGTCAGTCAAGCGGCTTTTATCGCCCCTAATGCCACGGTAATGGGCGATATTTCCCTAGCTGTGGGGGTGAGTGTTTGGTATGGGGCGGTATTGCGTGCCGACGTGGAACGCATCGAAATTGGGTCCTATACTAATATCCAAGATGGGGCGATCCTACACGGAGATCCGGGCAAAATTACTATCCTTGAAGATTACGTTACCATCGGGCATCGGGCGGTAATTCACGCAGCCCATATTGAACGCGGTTGTTTAATCGGCATTGGGGCAGTGATTCTCGATGGTGTGCGCGTCGGGGCGGGTAGTATTGTCGGGGCGGGTAGTATCGTGACAAAAGATATACCACCGCGATCTTTAGTGGTGGGCATTCCCGCTAAACGTGTCCGGGAAGTCTCGCCACAGGAGGCTCAAGAGTTGATCGAACACGCCGAGCGCTATGCTAAACTTGCCCTCGTTCATGCGGGAAAAGCTACTGATACCGGATTCCCAAAACGGGCGGATTAGGGTATAAATATAAAATGAGAATCAAGTAACAATCTTTTAAGCACTGACCGAGGAGAAGGAAATCTATGGACTGGAGAGTGTTAATCGTTTTAACCCCTTTGCTTATTGCTGGTGGCTGGGCTGTCTTCAATATCGGCGCTGCCGCTCTTAGACAAGCTCAACAGTTTCTCAGCAAACAAAGTTAATAATAGTTTATAGTTCTTAGTAAAACCGACCGCCTAGGCGATCGGTTTTTAATTTTTCCTGTTTGAATTATGAATTATGAATTATGAATTATGAATTGGGGTATGGGGAGAACAAATAAAAATAATCTCCTGTCTCCTGAATCCTGACTCCTGACTCCTAACCCCACCAACAAACTTTTTCAGCAAACCCTACCTAACCATGAAATCTAATTGTCAAAATCTCATTCAAGAACTTGCCCATCTGGAAATTATCACCGATCCGGGGCAAGTGGCGAAACTTTCCTTAGATTATTATCATTTTAGTCCCATTTTAGAAGCACAACTGCAAGATAAACGGGCTGATTTAGTCATTCGTCCCCAGAATAGCCAAGAGGTTATTGACATCGCTAAAACCTGCGTTAAATACCAAATTCCTTTAACAGTTAGAGGTGCGGGTACAGGTAATTATGGTCAATGTGTTCCCTTGCAGGGCGGAGTAATTTTAGACACAACCAAACTAACAAAAATTATCTCGATCGAACCAGGTACAGCCCGGGTAGAAGCGGGGGTAAAAATGGCATTTTTTGATAAACAAGCTCGCGCAATCGGTTGGGAATTAAGAATGGCTCCCTCTACCTATCGGACGGCGACAATTGGCGGTTTTATCGGGGGTGGCAGTGTGGGCATGGGTTCAATTAATTATGGACAATTGAAGGATAGGGGCAATCTGCAAGCAGTGCAGTTAGTCACCTTAGAAGCGGAACCAAAAATTATCGAATTACGGGGGGATGAGGTAGAAAAAGTCAATCATGCCTACGGAACAAATGGCATTATTACCGAGTTAGAAATAGCCCTCGCTCCCTGTTATCCTTGGGCAGAATTTATCGTTACTTTTGCCGATTTTATCACCGCCGCTAAATTCGGTCAAGCTCTCAGTGATAGTGATGGCATTGTCAAGAAAATGGTTAGTGTTCACTCTTGGCCAATTCCTGCTTATTTTACTGCTCTTAAGGATTATTTACCCACAGGAAAAGCGGCAGTTTTGTTAATAGTATCGGACAGCGATCGGGTCGCATTAGAATCTTTAATTAAAGAATATAATGGTGAACTTACCTACTATAAAACGCCAGAAGAAACTCAAAAAGGCAACAGTATCTTAGAATTTACTTGGAATCATACCACTCTCCACGCGCGTAGTTGTAACCCCAAAATAACTTATCTACAAGCTTTTTATTTTAATCTAGCCACGGTGGAGAAACTCTATAATTATTTTGGTGAGGAAATAATGATGCACCTAGAATTTTTGAGATTTCAAGGTAAAGTTATTCCCGCCGGTCTTCCCTTGCTAGAATTTACCACAGAAACTCGATTAAATGAGATTATTGCTATCTATGAACAACAGGGGGCAGCCATTGCCAATCCTCACACTTATATCATGGAAGATGGCGGCAGCAGACAGATTAATCCGCTACAACTAGAATTTAAACAACTCGTCGATCCCTACGGATTGAACAATCCGGGTAAAATGCGAGCATGGGTTGAAGCAAGGGAGTAGGGGTTCGATTCAGGCTAAATTAAACAAGATAGTTCACCGCGGCTCTCTTGGATTTGGTGGGTAAAATGTATTCTAAGATATAATCCTCCTAGAGAGGGGGTGGAACGAACCACAAAGACACAAAGGACACAAAGATCAATCAATCATATTGTAAGTTAAACTTATCACACACAACCTAGAAGAGCCTCACCGCTACTATCGAATTACTAACCGCTAAAAAGGGAGTGGGGAAAACAAAACTCCCCGCTGCCCCCTGCCTATTCCCAGACTTGCCCCGATCCGATACAATTAAACGGTTGTCTTGGAATAATTAATAGTGATCGAGCGTTATACTCTCCCTGCGATGGGGAATTTGTGGACGGATAGATATAAATATCAAACATGGCTAGAGGTAGAGATAGCCGTCTGTGAAGCGCAGGCAGAATTAGGCTATATTCCCGGGGATGCAGTGGAAGAAATTAAGGCAAAAGCTAATTTTGATCCCGATCGCATTTTAGAAATAGAAGCAGAAGTGCGCCACGATGTCATCGCCTTTTTAACAAATGTTAACGAATATGTGGGCGAGCCGGGGCGTTATATTCATTTGGGTTTAACCAGTTCTGATGTACTAGATACCGCCCTGTCCTTACAATTAGTCGCCAGTTTAAACCTGATTTTAGAACAATTAGAAGATTTCATTCAAGCCCTGCGCTATCGCGCCCAAGAACACCGTTATACAGTCATGGTGGGACGTTCCCACGGCATTCACGCCGAACCGATCACCTTTGGCTTTAAACTAGCGGGATGGTTAGCGGAAGTGCTGCGAGGACGCGATCGTTTAATTCGCTTGCGCCAAGACATCGCCATCGGTAAAATATCTGGTGCAGTGGGAACCTATGCCAATATTGACCCGAAAATTGAGGCGTTAACCTGTCAGAAGTTAGGATTAGAACCGGATACCGCTTCCACTCAAGTTATCTCCCGCGATCGACACGCCGATTATGTGCAACAATTAGCCTTATTAGCGGCTTCGATCGAACGTTTTGCCGTGGAGATTCGCAACCTGCAAAGAACCGATGTCCTAGAAGTGGAAGAATACTTTTCCAAAGGACAAAAAGGCTCCTCCGCTATGCCCCATAAACGTAATCCCATCCGTTCAGAACGCTTAACGGGAATGGCGAGAATTATCCGTAGTCATAGCGTTTCCGCTTTAGAAAATATCGCCCTCTGGCACGAAAGAGATATTTCCCATAGTTCCGTAGAACGGGTGATGCTGCCAGATGTTTGCATTTTGACCCACTTTATGCTCAAGGAAATCACCGATTTAGTCAAAAATCTGCTGGTGTATCCCGAAAACATGAAGCGAAATATGAATGTTTACGGTGGCGTGATTTTCAGTCAAAGAGTTCTTTTAACTTTGGTGAGTAAGGGAATTAGCCGGGAATCTGCCTATAAAATCGTCCAAGAAAACGCCCATCGCGCTTGGAACACCGATAACGGCAATTTTAAAGCTTTTATCAGCCAAGATGAGCGAGTTACCGGCATTTTATCCCCCGACGAGATCGAAAGTTGCTTTGATCCCCAGCAGCACCTAAATCATCTTAATAGCATCTACCAAAGGTTAGATATTTAAGGAGCTTTCAGTGATCAGCTAACCACTAGCTTGTTGCTTTAGAAAGGTAATGACAGCGTTTTGGATTGTCGGTTGGCGATCGATCTTTTCTCAGAAAGCGATCGCTATTCGTTTCTCAATCATGGTTGCGTTTGAAGATAAAACTAAAGAATCGGCGCAAGCGAGTACGAATCGGGTAAAATAAGGGTCTGTATTCGGAGTGTTCGTTTTTACGATGAAAATCAAACTCTGGAATTTAGGTAGTATTAAAGAGGCAGAAGTGGATCTTCGGCCTCTAACCGTTATTATTGGCCCGAATAATTCTAATAAAACTTATATCGCCTACTCGATTTATGGGTTATATCAGCTTGTCAGCCTTAATTTTTATGATGAAATTTTAGAAAAAATAGAATTTACAACTCAAGCCGATCATTGGTCTTTAAAAATAGACCGACGTTTTTATGATGTTATATCTGAAGTTATTCAAAGTTACGCATCTAGATTTAGCGGGATAAAACTACAATCTTTTTTCCAAGATTCTAGCGGTAAAATTTTTGAAAAAACAAAATTCAGTATCGAAATCAAAATTTCTGAAGATGATATTAAAAGAGCTATAGAAGAAGTTTTAGCGGATACAATACTTGGAATCGAGAAAATCGAGCGAAGTGATAACAATAGTGAGATTTTATTTTATTGGGAAAAACGCAACGAAGAACATACTGATTTTCTTAGCAGGATAGTTATTGGTACTTTTATTAGTACCGTCGGAAAATTTTCTGACATACTTCCTTTACCCGCCGAAAGAAACGCTTTTATAAATACCTATAAAATGCTGGCCAATAGAAGATATAAGCTACTTAAAGAGAATCAGAGAGAGCTATTGATACAAGGACGTATTAATCGAGAGCCATTGATACAAGGACTTATTAATCGAGATAAGCAGTTAGAGTTACTAAAAGAACAGGGAGATATTCGCTATCCTCAACCAGTAGAGGATTTTTTAGATTTTTTAACTGACATAGAACTAGAAAATAAGCCCGATCCCATTGCCAAAAATAAAAATGATTTTCAAAAATTAGCCGATCAAATTGAAAAGTATATTCAAAATAACAATAAAACAATCTTTAAAAAGACTAAATTCGGAGGCAGAGAAATTAAAGTTTCGGTAAAAAGAAGTTTAGAGATCGATCTTTATAATGCTTCCTCGTCTATTAAACAATTAGCCCCGCTTTTACTCTATTTACGCTATCGAGCAAAATCCGGGGATTTTCTGGTGATCGATGAGCCTGAAATGAACTTACATCCAGAATCTCAGGTAAAATTGTTAGAATCTTTAGCGATTTTAGTAAATTTAGGAGTTAGAATTTTATTGACGACTCATAGCCCCTATTTGATGGCTCATCTTAACAATATCGTTAATGGTAATCACCAAAATCCAGAACTTTTAGCCGAACAAGCTAAATTGCTTTATCTGCAAGATAGCCGAGCTTTTCTTAAAATGGAACAGGTTAGTGCCTATGAAATAAAAAATAATAAATTACTTTCTTTACACGACCCTGAATACGGTATTCGTTGGGATACTCTCAGCGATGTATCAGTTGATATTCAACAAAAGTTTTTTGCAATTTATGAAGCAGGACAACAAAACCAAGAAACCGAAGAAGGATGTTCCTCAGAAGAAGAATAAACTCGATTGGCAGAAATTTAACTTTTTAGAAAATTTGCTTATTTTCTGTACCGTACCCGATCGGATCGCTCCACCCGAAAGCGGTGTCAGCTTTCGGATTACCAAGCCAGAAAAAGATTCCGTTTGTATTTTATTTAAAACTGATCGTCAGAAGGATCCTCTCGTTAGAAATCAAAAGCAGAAAAGACCTGATTATTTATCTCTTTTTATTCAGAATGACTTACTTCTGCTGACAATTATCGAGATGAAGGGAACTAATAAAAATTCCACGAGTACAGGTATCGAACAAATTACAACTTTTAGAGATATTTTAAAACAAGAAATTGCCGATCATGTCACCAGTAAACTTAAATATAAATTACAAGCTATCCTATTAACTCCCTATAATGCCGATATTCCTCGAAAGGCGATCAAAGAGGAAGCGGAGAAAGGATTTATTATTTTACCTATCCAGTATAATTTGAAAGCGGAGCTTTATCCTTATGTTTCCAAGACTTACAGGAAAGCGGATTTAAGCAAAATAAATTATATTCACGACGAGCAACATAAAGAATCCGATTGTTTGTTAATCGAAAACTTGTTGGCTAGACAAGCATCGGACAAACGTGAACAGGATAACTATTATTTATGTAAATTCACTCCCACCAAAGATAGACAAGGCATCTATATAGATTATCAGGTGTCGAGCGATCGAGACTTGATCACCCTATTAACCGATCCGCAGGGAAAGAAAGTTCAATTGGCTTACTGTAGTGATGATTCTCAAAGTTCAATCGATCAAATTCAGGAAGAGATTAAAAATTTAAACATATATGGAATGGTAGAGATGGTAAGTCGCCTAATCAATAGTTAGTATAAAAAATAGGTGTAGAGAAATCGGCGTTGCTGATTTGAGATATGAATCTTCTTTTCTGGTATTTTTAAAACCTAGAGCCAAACTAACTTTTGCACGGGAACCTGCACAGTTGCCATTCATGCCTTGATTCAGCAATGCCGAAAATTAACCATCTCTGCCATTACTTTAGAAAAATGGTATTAGCAAGGTCTTATTCACGTTTGATCAGGATTATCCTCTATATTGTTGACTTTCGTTAATTGTGGAAAAATATCTCGTACTGCCTTTTCAAATTTTTTGTAGGAAGACAAGGATTCTAATTTCGACAATTCGATTTTTGTACCAAGCGGTGAATATAAATCGTCAATTTTTAGTTTATTTCGATCCCGTTTAGTCATACCTTCTCTGGCTTTATTGATGGCATTTTTAATTGTTTCTTTCGGATTGCTAAAAGATTCGGGTTCTTTATCGATTGCTAACTCACTATCACTTTTATTTGTACACAATTCTTTTTTTAGTAATTCTTTGTCTGCTAATATCCAGGCTTCAGTCATTTGTATTGGAACGATAGCAACTAAATTTTTGCATAAGTCTCGCTCGTCTGATTTAATAGCATTAAAAGCCGGATCAATTCTTTCCTTAAATGCGTTTTCATCTGTTTTATCATCTGCGTCTGCATGGAAGCACAAAACCATTGCTCCCTTCTCCACCGCTTGAATTGCATATTTTTTAGCTTTTTCTCGGATATTTTCGCGAGAGATTTGTGAAAGACAAATTGGGTCAAAAATTTCTATTTCTTGTTCATCGTCAAAAGCAACTCTCTCGAAAGTGCGCTTAATAATATTCGGTAAAAATCTATGATCGGAACTGCCTTCTGTAGCTAAGGCAATAATTATTTGTTTGGGTTTTTTTGCCATCTTAATTGATTTACGTTAATTGGTTTTGTTGATTTTTAATATTTTTAATCGCACTTTCAGCATCAGCAGTTTTTAGATATTCGACAACTTCCGAGAGAGTTAGCTTGGCCTCATTTTCGGAGTAAAATAAGGTTAATTGCTTTTTATTCTCTTTGATAACAGGGTGAAAATTACTGCTTTTCATCTTAATTCGCTTCCCTTCAATAGTGGATATTATAGTGGTAAGTTGAGAAAGCCAAATGCTGACATTTTTATCATCTTGCCAATTAATTAATTGACTCACCAGAACCGGAGAATGAGTGTTCACTATTACTTGGCGTAAAGGCATTTCAGTATCTTCAAAATCGACAGTTAGCTCTTTTAATAATCTTGCCATTGCTTCAATACGAAAAGGATGAATGCCATTTTCTGGCTCTTCAAAACACAGTAATCCTGTGTGTTGTCGGTCGTATTGCAGGACACATAATGTTAATAAACGTAGGGTTCCTTCGGAAAGCACTCTTGAAGAAAACTCCCGACCATCATCACCTTTTACCTTGATAATAAATTGTCGATTTGCTTTGTCATCATAAACATTAACTTCTGTAAGATTCGGTAGCAGATTATTGAGATCACGGGAAATTGCTGTGAGGGTATATTCATCATCTTGTTTAATGCGAAATAAAGCAGCGGCTAAATTCTTTCCGCTTGCTGTTATTGTATCTCTGATGCCCATATCTTGACGAGTAGGTTCTCGCAGATCTTCGGGATTAAGCTGCATAAACTTCCAACTCAGCATTTCTTGTTTGGCGGCTAATATATGTCTAAAATCTATGGTATTAATGCTGCTTAAAACAGTTTGTGATGCGTTTTTTGCGGGAAATACTTTTTTATTCCCTTGTTGACCGTCTTGAGGTACAACAATGGTAGCAATACCACTAATATCTTCAGTCTTAATATAAGGAATCGCTCTCCTACCCGTTACTTTTGGTCGCCAAGTTTCCAATACTGTCTTAGGAATATAATTTTTTACCCAATTATCTTCATTGTGCTTTAAATTTTCTAAACATTCATCAACAATATACAAGTTTTCAAATCCACTTATATTAGACTCTCGTTTAATTTTTAATTGATAGCGCAACCTTGTATATTTAAGATCGACTTCCCCACCCCAATTATCTTTTACCTTGCGATTGACTAACATTTCAACTATAAATTCCATTTCCGTGGCGTAGTCGTCCTCATCATATTGGGTAAAAAGTTCGCTAGGATGTCCTCGCTGCTCGCTAAAAGCTGTCTTCAGATCCACTTCTGCCAGCCGCGCCAACAATTGCAAAGCATCAAATAAATTACTCTTACCAGAAGCATTAACCCCAGCAACTACAGTAAGCGGCGTAAATTCCATTTCAAAATTATGAAAGGATTTAAAGCCATGAATTTTAATATAAGTAATCATAGTTTTAGGCGATAGGTAATATTAAAACATCAGCGCGACATTTAACCATACTGGACAATCTTTTTAACTTTCGCCTGATACCGTCCTACTATAATCTAGACATTGGCTTTCAGGGGTAGTGCGATTACGCCGATTTTGTCGGGTGCGTTACCTGCCGCAAGGAGGGAGAACGCACCTTACCGATCGATTCCTGAGAGTATAGGGTCTTAGTCTGACAAAACCCATAGACAACAGCTTATCTGGCTGACGGCCGACGGCTGAGGACTGGCGGCTAAAAATTAACATTGCAAGAAAACTTAACAATTGGCCAAGAAACTCGATCGAGTAGGTAGAATAGCAAGTAAACCATTTTGTAAACTCCAACCGATTAACTAACTAGAATAGAGATAACCCAGAACGCCTGTGATAGATAAAAGACGCACTACTCGCGATCTCCCCCAAATTAACGAAAGAATCCGCTTTCCCGAAATCCGCGTTATCGATAGCGACGGCTCTCAACTGGGAATTATTACTCCTGCCGACGCTTTGCGCGTGGCCGAAGAAAAGGAACTTGATCTCGTCCTCGTCAGTGAAACGGCAAGTCCTCCCGTTTGCCGGATTATGGACTATGGTAAGTACAAGTTTGAACAGGAGAAAAAGGCCCGCGAAGCCAAGAAAAAACAGCATACAGCCGATATAAAAGAAGTTAAAATGCGCTATAAAATCGATGAGCATGACTACAACGTGCGAGTCAACCAAGCGCAACGTTTTTTAAAAGCGGGAGATAAGGTAAAAGCGACGATTACCTTCCGAGGTCGGGAAATTCAACACTCTAACCTAGCGGAAGAATTACTGGCTCGCATGGCCAAGGATTTAGAGGATGTAGCTGAGGTACAGCAAGCACCAAAAAAAGAAGGTCGTAACATGATGATGATGTTATCGCCGAAAAAATAACTAACTAATCCGGAAAAAGGGGCTAAGTCCCCTTTTTTGTTCTTCGGAAATCCCGAAAGGAAACCAATAATCTAAAACAAATGTATTATCCGAGAATTAAGTCTCTGGATTGCAATCACAGGCACTCACAGGGGTTAACCTAGGAGCAAAAGACTATTGTGAAGCATAGTCTAAAAATTGATGACCGAGTTTACTGGCTCTTCTAGGTTCTGTGTGATAAGTTTAACTCACAATATGATCGATCTTTGTGTCCTTTGTGTCTTTGTGGTTCGTTCCACCCCCTCGCTAGGAGGAATGTATCTTAGAATACATTTTACCCACCAAGCCTGGGAGAGCCGTTTACTGCTATTCAGCGTGAATGCGTGGATGGAGTAAACGCTCGACCGGTTGACCGTTTTTTAAATGTTCCTCGACAATCTGATTGACATCCTCTGGTTTAACACGACAGTACCAAGTTTCTTCGGGAATAATTCTCACCGTGGGGCTAGTGCTACACTGTCCTTGACAACCACTGGTCATAACGATGACATCTTCTGGGAGAGCTGCCGTTTGCCAAGCTAAAAGAAGCTCGGACGCACCCTGCACCAAACAGGAAGAATGCTGACAGACCATCACAAATCGCTTTTGGGGATAAGACATATTACCTAAAAAGTTGCAAAATTAGATAGTTCCCTGGGTATATTTTTGGGGGGTCACTTTGGGGAAGCATAGTTTTATTTTGCCCCGAATCCCCGATACTGGCAACACAAAAAAAGGTGCTGAAAATTAACCATCAATCTTTAAAATAGAATTGGGAGAAAAATTTAGTCAATCAAGAGGGTAAAAGTGGCATTCGCTAGTCATTGGATCATGTTAGGTTTATTACTGGGTTTTGCTGTTGCCCATAGCGGATTAGCCAGTTTACGAATGCGGGGAGAAGCTATCATCGGTGCGCGACTGTATCGGGTATTATTTGCCCTTGTGAGTATTCCTCTAGCGGTAATTTTAGTAGTTTATTTCTTCAATCATCGTTATGATGGTTTGCTTCTCTGGCAAGTACAGGGAGTAACCGGAGTTAAAACCCTAGTTTGGATACTTTCGGCCATTTCTTTTTTCTTTCTCTATCCTGCCACCTTTAACCTGCTGGAGATCGCCGCTATCCAAAAACCCCAGGTTCATCTCTATGAAACCGGCATCCTGCGCGTTACCCGTCATCCCCAGATGGTAGGACAGGTGATCTGGTGTATTGGTCACACCCTCTGGTTAGGGACAAGCTTTACCCTATTAACTTCCCTAGGTTTAATTGCTCATCATCTTTTTGCCGTCTGGCATGGCGATCGCCGGTTAGAGAACCGTTACGGAGAGGCATTTTTAAAGGTCAAAGAACGCACCTCAGTGGTTCCCTTTTTAGCGATTATCGATGGTCGGCAAAGCCTGAAATGGCAAGAATTCCTTCGTCCTGCCTATCTAGGAGTAACAGGGTTTATTTTACTCCTCTGGTGGGCGCATCCTTGGCTAATGCAAGCAACAAGTAAAATTTATTGGTGATTTTGCTCCCAACTCCTTTCCTGTTGATCCCGATTGGTGTAGAATGGCTTCTATATCAAAATAAAGTTTTCATAAAATACGTTTAGACATGATACTATCTGTCAACGAAAAGAGCTTCCCTAAGCTAGTTTTAGAATCTTCCCGTCCGGTTCTCGTGCATTTTTGGGCTCCTTGGTGTGGTTTATGTCGTTTAATCCAACCCACCCTCTTGTCTTGGCAAAATGACTGTCAAGGTGCGATTCAATTAGTCGGTGTCAATGCCGATAATAATTTTAAATTAGCTAATAGTTTTCGTCTGCGTAGTCTGCCTACTTTAATTCTCTTCGATCGAGGTGTTCCGGTTCACCGTCTGGAGGAAATTCACAGTCGCGAGGAATTGCAACAAACCCTGCGACTAATAGTCAAAAATCAAATCCCGCGTTCAGCTTAAGGGAAAGATATCTTTTCTGATGGGTTCTGTGGTTAAAATGTATTCTAAGATACGGTAACGCTGGTGGGTGAGTGGAACGAACCACTCCAGACACAGAGGACACAAAGATTGATCGCTCTTATAGTAAGTTAAACTTATCACACAAAGAATAAGAGAGCCTCTGATGGGACTGGCAGAGATAATATAATAGGACAAAAAGTAGATAATCCCAATTCCTACAACTCCCATAGTTCCCCCAGTTCAAAAAATTAGGAGGCTTAAAAAAATGCCGATTGGTGTGGCTGAATTTGTCGAAAATCAGGAAAATCGCTGTCCTGTGGTACTACTACTAGATACCTCTGGTTCAATGGAAGGGGAACCGATTAAGGCTCTCAATGATGGTATCAAAACCTTTCAGGAGGATGTGATGCGGGATACCCAAGCGACGTTGAGCGTAGAAACCGCCATTGTCACCTTTGGTAAGGGAGGGGTTAAAACCGTGCAAGATTTTGTCGGGATTGATCAATTTACGCCACCGACTTTAACCGCAGGAGACTTAACTCCCATGGGAAAAGCGATTGAATTGGCTTTAGATTTAATCGAAGATCGTAAAGCGATTTATAGAAATAATGGTATCCAATATTATCGCCCCTGGATATTTTTAATTACTGATGGTGCGCCTACGGATCAATGGAGTCTGGCGGCGCAACGGGTAAAACAAGCAGAAGCAGAAAATCGGGTTTTATTTTTTTCTGTAGGTGTTCAGGGTGCTGATATGGAGAAGCTTAAACAGATTTCTAATAATCCCCCCGTGTTACTCAATGGTTTAGATTTTCGGGAATTATTTCAGTGGTTAAGTAACTCAATGAAACGAGTTTCTGGTGGTAAAATTGGAGCGGCGATCGCTTTACCACCAGTGAATTGGGGACAAATCACCACCTAGAGGACAGTTAATTATGTGGAGAACATTATGTCAGTCGGTGGTCGGTAGTTTTCACGTCCAAACGGGATTACCCTGTCAAGATTATGGTGATTATAAGGTATTGGGTCAGGATGTTTTGATTGGAGCCGTAGCCGATGGGGCCGGTAGTGCCAAACATTCGGATTTAGGGGCGAAAATAACAGTTAAAGCAGCGCTGCAATTTTTAGAGTATAAGCTCAAAAAAACAGCATTAGCTGCCACTGGAACTGAAGCGGAATTAAAGGAAATATTCTGGCAACTGTTGGCTTATGTTCAGCAAATTCTCCAAGAAAAAGCCGAAAAAGAACAGTTAGATATTAATGATCTGGCGACAACTTTACTGGTTGTTTTGGTTACTTCAAAACGATTAGCGGCGATGCAGATAGGAGACGGTTTTATTGTGTTCAAACCTCTGGGAGGAAATTATCAGTTATTGTTTCAGCCTGACAAGGGGGAATACATCAATGAAACCACTTTTGTTACTTCTAGTAATGCTTTGGAGGATATGCAAATAAAAGTTTTAACCGAGCCAGTTGCCTTTATTTGTGTGGCGACGGATGGAGTGGAAAAGGTATCGATCAATTATAAAAATTGGCAGCCTTTTCCGCCCTTTTTTCAGCCATTAGAGGAATATTTACAACAGACAGAAACGCCATTGCAAGAAGACCTCGAAGAATTTTTAGAGCGGGAGGATTTAAATAAGTTAACAACCGATGATAAAACCTTACTCCTAGCTTTTTGTTCAGAAACCGGGTTTGTTTGACAAACCCGGTTTCTGGCTCTGGTTCAACCCAACCTATGATAAGACTATGGACTAAGTAAATTATGAAAATTGACGAATTACTCAAAAACAAACGAGAAAAAATTATTGCTATTGCGGCTAAACACGGCGCAAATAACGTGCGAATTTTTGGTTCTGTTGCACGGGGAGAAGCTGACGAAAAAAGCGATATTGATTTATTAATTGATTATTGTAGCGAACGTCGGAGTCCCTGGTTTCCCTTGCCGTTAATTCGAGAACTTGAAGCCTTGTTAGGCTGCAAAGTTGATATTGTTACCGAACAGGGACTTAAAGATAGAATCAGAGAGCGGGTACTAAAAGAAGCAATACCACTATGAGAGATGATAGCGAACGCTTGCGGGATATTTTAGAAGCAATTGAGCGTTTAGAAAAGTATGCTCGACAGGGAAAAACCCTGTTTGAACAACAAGAATTAATTCAAACTTGGATTGTCTATCATTTACAAATTATTGGTGAAGCAGCTAGAGCAACTTCTCAAGAATTTAAAGCAAGACATCCCGAAGTTCCTTGGCGAGATGCCAGCGATCTAAGAAACTTAACTATTCATGAATATTTTCGTATCAATCTAGAGATTATTTGGGATATTGTTGAAAATGACATTCCTCCTCTAAAAGGACAAATCGAAGCTATTTTACAGGAATTGATTTGACGAAACCCAACTCAATTATTAAAAAATGTTGGGTTTCACTATCGTTCAACCCAACCTAGGATAAGATCATTGACTATCATTGCTATCATTTAAATGGTTGAGAATACAATACCACTCTCAAACGGATGTCGTCTATGGCAGATTTAATCGTCCGCAATATCGATGAAGCCATCGTCAAAGCTCTCAAAAAGCGAGCCAGCCAACACGGGATCAGTGCCGAAGCCGAACACCGCCAAATCTTAGAAAAAGCCTTGCTGCAACCGCAACGAAAATCCCTAGCAGAGGTGCTACGCCAGATTCCCAACGTTGGCAACGATTCAGACTTTGATCGCGTTCAAGATGACACAGCTAAACCAGTATTTGATTGATACTAAGTAGGTAGGCGTTAAAAATTATCAGACACCCCCGTTATCAAAGGGGGATTAAAGGCAAAATCCATTTTTAATTTAATTATAACCAGCTACTTATATCTAACTTATTAGAAACGACTAGATAAATTTTTCTGAACAGCACAAATACTCGGAGATTTTTTGATGTCTTTAACTTATCGCTGTCAACTACAGAATCGCTTGATTACCCTGACGCAAGAAATGGCCGACAGTGGCGAAGCGAAAGTATGGCACACTAACTTTAATGGGTACTTAGCGAAAATCTACCACAATCCCCATAATGAAAGGGTTGATAAATTACAGTTAATGGTGAGAAATCGTCCCAGTGATCCTAACGTTCATCTTAACCATATTTCCTTCGCTTGGCCCTATTCTATCTTGGAAGATAAACAGGGAAAAGTCGTTGGTTTTTTAATGCCAGAAGTGGTGGGTTCAGAAACGTTATTAAAGCTTTGTACGCCCATAATGAGAAGAAAATACAAGTTAGAAACTAATTGGTATTTTCTTCATGTAGTAGCGCGGAATATAGCCGCTATTATCCAAGCAATTCACCTTAAAGGTTATGTTTTGGGAGACATCAAGCTAGAAAATATCTTAGTGAATAATCGGGCGTTGCCTACAATTATTGATACAGATTCATTTCAAGTATCAGATCCCTATAGCGGTAAAATATATCGGTGTTTAGTTGGCTCAGAAGGATTTACACCGGCGGAATTAATCGGAGTGAATATAGCAGATGTAGATCAAACAGAAGTGCATGATCGCTTTCGATTAGGAGTTGTTATTTATTATCTATTATTTAGCGGGCCGCCGTTTCGGGGATTGTGGCAAGGAGGAGGGGATTCCCTGGAACAGTCGGAACTAATTCGACGGGGACTATGGCCTTTTTCTGGGGATAAATTGCTTGTACCTAGTAATACTACCATACCATTAAATATTTTACATCCCGACTTACACGCCTTATTTTTGCGCTGTTTCAATGAGGGACATAAATTCCCCCACAGACGACCGACGGCTAAGGAATGGTGCGATACTTTGGAAGCTGCACGAAAAGAGGTTATACGCTGTGGCAAAGTTGATAATCATTACTACAGTCGCCGTTACGGAAAGTGTTATTGGTGTGAGCGATTTAGTGATTTAAATCTTGATATTTTTGCAAGCAAAAGTATCGCTACTGTGACATCTACACAGTTACCTAAAGTAGCGCCAACTCCACCCCCAGTATCGATTCAATCATCTCCTTCACCTATACCTCCTCAAAGATGGTCGCGTCGTAAAGTTTTAATAACTTTCGGGTTATTTACAGTAGGGACAGTCGCTAGTAATATTTTCGCTCAGTTGTTTCGTCAGAATCCTACTCCTCCTTCTCCTTCACCTCGTCCTTTAGCTCCTCCATTTACAGAAAACCTACCCAATGGAGTAACACTGGAAATGGTAGGCTTACCAGCAGGTCAATTTCTCATGGGATCTCCTGACAGCGATCCCGATGCTCGCGATAATGAAAAGCCTCAACACCAAGTTAAAGTAAACAGTTTTGCTATTGGGAAATATCCAGTGACTCAGGCACAATATCAAGCGGTAATGGGAACCAATCCCTCTCGGTTTCAAAATAATCCCCAAAATCCGGTAGAAGATGTTAGTTGGAATGACGCTCAAGCCTTTTGTCAGAAATTGAGTCAGATAACAGGGAAAACCTATCGTCTCCCCACAGAAGCGGAATGGGAATATGCCTGTCGTGCGGGGACTACTACTCGCTTTTATTTTGGTGATGATGCTAATCAGTTAGGAGATTATGCTTGGTATAAAGGAAATTCTCAGCAGACAACTCATCCTGTGGGCCAGAAAAAGCCCAATGCTTGGGGACTGTATGATATGAGTGGCAATGTTTGGGAGTGGTGCGAGGACGATTGGCACGATAACTATATCGGAGCGCCAAAGGATGGCAGTGCTTGGCTAAAAAATGGTAATGATAATCGTTCTCCATTGCGGGGCGGTTCTTGGTACAACGTTCCAGCTAACTGCCGTTCTGCTTACCGCAACTTCACCTACCGCCCCGACTACAGCCTCATCAACGACGGTTTTCGGGTGGTGTGCGGTGCTGGGAGGACTCTGTAACCCTTATTCTCTTTTTACCCTTTTTTACCCTTTTTTACTTTTTCTCTTTTTCTCTTTTTCCCGCCTAGCGGCGGGTCGATTTTTTTTTGAGATTTTCTAGGGTGCGTCCCAGGCAGCTTTTGCCTTTTTGACAGCAGCCCGTAGTTGGGTTGACGACTGTTACCCAACACCCTCGGAACCAAGATTAAATAGGGTTTGCTGAAAAAGTACGGGCGAAGCATTCGGGCAATAACCTATCGGTGAAACCGTAGATTTTTTATCCGAATGCTTCGCCCCTACAGGACGCGGGCCGATGAAGACGCAAGGTTTTGAAGCACG